>NZ_ASRY01000218.1 GCF_000520815.1 Paenibacillus maysiensis
TAAAAAAATTGTCTGATTTACTGTTGACAATCCATATTGTAGTATCCCAAGTAGAGTTAAAGTTTGCAATTGAAAAGGCATATCTGGAGTATAAGGCCAAAACGAAGGCAATTGTTACAGAATCACAAGCGAACGAAGAAGCTACTCAAGCGGCTGCTAAGGAGGCTGTATCATCGCTGGCAGCTCAAGTTACGGCAATCCTTTCACAAGCAACTGGAACTGATACCCCTGCTACGACACCTGAACTGGAAAAAGTCTCAAATATAGTTGCTCAAGCGCCTCTACCCACTGAATAAAAATAGATACCCAGACCCCTAAATGATATGGCAAAGAACCTGCATAAACAGGGTCTTTATAAAATTATCTAGTTGAAATTATAAATTTAAATGGGGCGAAATAAAGGTTGTAGTTTTCCGAAGAACCCTCAGCAATCCTGAATATTTTACTTATCCAAAAGAAAATACGCTATTGAATTCTTAGCTATCTCCACTGTAGTTGTGGAGCCTACATTATTTTGTACTTTCTTATCGAAAGCATTCCTGCTCTTGTGAACTCATGGTACTACTTCATATTGGGAATTGGAATCGGATTAATAGAGATATTTGCAAGTAGAAGTCTATTACATCAGAGGAATCCTAAAGGTAAGAATTAAATAATTTGTTTTGTCATTGTTACTAAACATACATATATCTGTTTTTATCAGAAAACGTTTTAGGGAAACCTAGAGCGTTTTTTATTTCGTTCGATGATGAGTAAGAAATATAGAATGTCTGTGACCCGAGTAAACAAATTATGACCTATTCTGTAAGTTGCTACTTAGAATTTACGATTCAGAAATCTATAAGGATGTTCTTCATCTTTTTTACATTTCTACATCTTGTAAGAAATAAGTCCCAAGTGTAAAATTTTCTT
Organism: Paenibacillus maysiensis; assembly: GCF_000520815.1. Classification (GTDB taxonomy): domain Bacteria; phylum Bacillota; class Bacilli; order Paenibacillales; family Paenibacillaceae; genus Paenibacillus; species Paenibacillus maysiensis. The sequence continues at coordinate 913 of NZ_ASRY01000218.1, forward strand.
ATAGTTCATTATGCTTACTTAGTAGGAGGATAATCATGGCGAGAAGGAAGAGTAAAGCGAAACAGGAAGAAGAATTCTTCCAAGGGCTGGCTGGTATGGCCATGCTGGGAGGTATTGCAGGTACATATTCGTTAACTAAATCCTGGAGTGCTTCAATGGTTGTTGGGGTGCTCGGAGTGGTTGGTATTGCTATGTTGATGATCAGTATTCAGCGTAAACGAACTGAGCGCCTAAAGAGATCCGGAATTGCACAAATTGATAAAATGGATGGAGTGCAGTTTGAACATTATCTTGGTCATCTGTTCCGGTCCCAGGGATACAAAGCTGAGGTGACACGTGCAGCTGGTGACTTCGGGGCTGATCTGATCCTTTCAAAAGGTGAGAGACGAATTGTGGTACAAGCAAAGCGCTATAGCAAAAATGTCGGCTTAAAAGCTGTTCAGGAAGTGCAGAGTGCCCGCGCACATTATAGAGCAAATGGTGCATGGGTTGTCACCAATAGCAACTTTACAGCACAGGCCTATGAGTTGGCTAAATCCAATAGTGTCAGGCTAATCAGCCGCGATGAATTGGTAGAGATGCTGCTACAAATGAAAGTAAAAATGTTGACCTCCAAAAAGACAAATACTAACGCAAAGACAAGTGCTTAATTCAATAACGATGCTGCCTTTTGTAGAATGATCACCATGTAAAGGAGAAGTATTAATGAATATTATCAAAGAGATCCCAAGTGAAATTGAGGAAACAATTCAACAGTTGCATGAAAGTGGAATGCCTCCTGCTGACAGATTTTATTCAGGGGGGACTCGACGCTCACATATATATAAGATAGAAAAATATTGCTTAAAACTATATACTCCTGAAGGATACAATGATTTTGAAGATGAAGTGGAAGTAATACTTGCACTACAAGGGAAATGTGCTCCTGAAATGTACGCATATTCGTCTCGGAGATTTATTCTAACCGAATGGATCGAAGGATTAAATCTAGAGCAATACAAAGAAAAACACGGACATCATCCTCCGAATCTAATTTATGATTGGTATAGAACCGAAATGGAAATTCAAAATGTTGGGTTCACAGATAGCGATTTTAAGTTACAAGATAATTTACTTTGGCTCCCTTCTGGAGATGTAAAAAGATTAGATTTTGGTGTCTGTATTCCTATAGTGGATTCAATAATTGAAATGCATGAAAAACAACTTAGGAGTAAAATCCAAGAGATGTATGACGGAGAGTTAAAAGGCATTAAAAATGAGCTACGTATGAAGGGGTTCAAAAAGAATGAAGCCGATCAAGCTATTTCAAATTTCCTTGCCCATTCACCTAAGCTTATTTAAAAATGTCCAAGCAGGAGCCAGAAAGGAAATGTTTTGAGATTTCAAAAACGTTAATCATATAGTATGTTAATGAATCCTGGAATGGCTAAAAACTCTAGGAAGGGATGTAAACGATGAAAAGTGTGTTTATACTAGATGAATCTGATAGTTCAAAGGATTATTCAAATCTAAATTTTCAAGACGATTATACGCATATAAGAGCGTATCATGGGTGTTGCACAACGAATGTCAAGAGTTACTATGAGAATGGCATCCTCGCAATTGAAGAGAATTCCGCAAGACAACAAGCGATAGATCTACTTAGTGAGAGAATAGCAAAAGAGGTAGTTTTAAACGAATTTAATAAGCAGTGGAGTAAATTGGATCGAATTCATAAACATGTATGGTTTACTTTAACCAGAAAAGAGTTAATTAATTCATGTGGACATTACCTCATTTATGGGAGCGAATTCATCAATTCTATAGCCGCAGCATTAAATTGCCAAGAATATTTAGTAGGTAGAGGATTGCCTACTATTTTTCATTGTGATGTTCCTATCAGTGACATACCAATCGATTACACTAAAGGAATCATGGCTCTTCGCTCTATTGGATGGGTAACGCCGTAT
>NZ_ASRY01000219.1 GCF_000520815.1 Paenibacillus maysiensis
ACTTTCATTTAAACGTGCGCTCCAAATGGTAGGAATAAAATTTTGTACTGTCATATTCTAATCACCCTGTCCTTTTCGTTAATTATTGTTTGTTTTGTAGTGCTTGTTTGACTTGATCCCAATGCTGATTGATCTCGTTTGGCGACATGCCTTTAATCGCTTCTAATGTAAATGTGCTACTCATTGAACCAGCCGAAGGTGTATAGCCATCCCTTTTGAGCCGTTGTTCCACTTGCTGTTGGATAGCCACTTGGAGTGATTGTTCCAACATAGCTAAGTTCGCTGTCGTCCCTTCTTCATCTGCACCAATAAAAAAATCCACTAACGGGAGTGGAAGTTTCTTTTC
>NZ_ASRY01000220.1 GCF_000520815.1 Paenibacillus maysiensis
CTATGTACATTTTTTCAATTCAGCTATAGAGTCAGATCATAATGGTAAAATTCCTCGTCCTTGATATATTGATTTCTTTCATACACTCTTTGTGCTGTAACATTATTCTTTCCTGTCGTTAATCCAATCCCTTTGGCTCCTATTAGTTGGCCATGTTGTTGAGCTGCGTCCAATAATAGTTGAGCAATTCCTTGTTTTCGGTAATCTTCATCTACAAATAAATCATTCAATATCCACGATCTTTTCATCGAAATAGAAGAAAACGAAGGATATAATTGTGTGAATCCAATCAATTTATCTTCTTCTGCATCCTTTATGATAAAGATGACAGATTCCATTGCGACAAAACGCTCGCGCTCCCTCGGTATCCGATTCCAGTTTATAAAATATTCGGTATTGATCAAACAATTCTGCGATTTTATCAAGGTTTTCAATGGTAGCTTTTCTGACAAAAATCTGTTTAAAGGGAATAATTTTCCCTTTTTTTAAGTCTATCTAAGAATGTTCACAAAATGTTCGATATTTCCCTATTGATTTGATGTCACTATGATGTCACCTTTCGGTATACCAGATCGCTATGTAATGATACAAATTTACATGATAATTTTTAATAGCGTGTTAAAAATATTTTTCATCCCGGAGGTTTGCAAGTCATGTCTAATTCTTTAGAGATATTAATTGAACCCATCATCAGAAACCGATTAGAAAAATTGTATAGCATGCTTTCCAAAAACACACCAGAATACAATCAATTTTCTATGGAATGTAACCAATACTTCCAGCAAATTCGTGAATCCGTTCCTGAACATCTCGAACACACACTATTCTTATATGAAGATGCTCAAATCTCTCTTCAATCTATTTTGGAGAACCAAATATATTTACAAGGGTTTAAAGACGCCATACAATTTTTAGATGAATTGCGCGTATCTTATACCGACTAATAATTACAATCTAAACCTATTTATCTCAAACAGAAAACAAACACCTAGAAACAGACGTTTTCATTTTTGTCCTTTTTAGCAAGACTATCCATATGATATACTATAAACTAACAACAGAATGGCTTAGATGGGCGGTCGGCTAGTCTCCTGCAAAGGAGGTGATGCCTGTGGAGGTTAAAGATACGCTGATGTTGATGATTCAGTTTGCAACGTTGGTGATCTTGATTATTTCCTTCAACAAAAAGAAGTAGACCGCCCTCAGCAAAGGTAAACGGTCTACTTCAGCGCCTTTGTTAACACAGCCACCGCCCTTATAAGCGGCTGTTGTCAAAGAGTGAGGATGTTGGAAGCATCCTTACTCTTTTTTAGTATATACCTATTGGCTATAGTTTATCACAGGAAAAACCATATTGCCAATATGGAAAATCCTTTATTCAGGCACCCAAATGTAAGATTGCCCACCTAACATTCTCTATTCATATATCAGATGACAGCATTTCATCCCAAGTTATTTTTTCAATTTAAGCAGCTTAACCAGCTTGTCATGAATTGCAGTATTCGGGTAATTTCCGCTAAATTGAGAGGCGCCGGGTCCCATCGCGGTTAACGCCACATCAACTGATGTATGTCCAGCCGTGGTCCAGTCAATATAGAACTTTTCACCAGAGCCTTTTACGGTAAAAGGACCGTCCTCTTTGGAGATGCCTTCGCCAGATTCGTCCTCCGCATCCTCGCCTTCAATCGCCAAACCGCCTGTTTCATGGTCAGCCGTCACCAAAACTAATGTATCTGGATGTGCTTTGGCATAATCCTTGGCTACTTTAACGGCCTTGTCGAGCTGCTGCCCAGCCTTGATCGTTAATGCGCCTTCATTGTCATGCGCCATCTCATCCGTTCCTTCTTCCTCTACCATTAGGAAAAAGCCTTTTTGGTTTTTGGAAAGAACATCAATCGCTTTCGTCGTCATATCAGGTAAAGAAACGGTTGGGTTATAAGAGTTACCCAGCTTATTATGAGCTTGGAACATCTCTTCATTGGCGAACAACCCGAGCAGTTTAGAGCCTTTGGCTGCTTTCATTTCCGCCTGATCTGTCACATAGCTATAGCCCAATTTCTTGGCCTGCTCCACTAAATTTCCTTGAGTTCCCTTACTAGCTTCCTCAGGATCTTCTGCCGGCGCATCTGGGCGTTTACCTGCTGTACCCGCAGGATACCAGAAATCCTCACCGCCACCCAGAATAACATCCAGCTTGCTATTTTCCAGATACTGCTTAGCAATTTCGCTTTGCGCAGAGCGCTTTTCGACATGCGCACCAAAGGCTGCCCCAGTTGCGTCTGTCACTTGGCTTGTCGTCACGACACCTGTGGACATGCCTGCTTTTTTGGCCAGCTCCATGATCGTTGTGACGGGCTTTTTATTCAGATCCATTCCGATAGCGCCGTTATATGTTTTTACACCTGTTGCAATTGCAGTTGCGGCGGCGGCGGAATCTGTAACCAGGTTGTCCCCTGAGCTTGTGCTAACCAGCCCCGTTACAGGCATGTTATCCATTTCAAGCAATCCCGACTTCCCGACTGTTGCAAGACGAACCGCATTGCGGCTTGCTTCTCCCATGCCATCGCCTATAAAGAGAATGACATTTTTAGGAGCACCGACTTTTACTGAGGTGGACTTCGTATTAGATGAGGCTGCAAAAGTGGTAGGGATGTCAGAAGATAACAATGGCGCACCCAAAACCGTAATAGCGCCTAAAGCAAGAATACTCTTTTTCATTGAACGCTTCTTCACAAGGTCACACTCCAGTAGATTTAATATTAATATATGATGAAATAATCATATATTTGAATTGTAAAGCGTCATCAAGCAAAAGATCACATAGATGTAAAAAACAAAACCCGGTCTCAGATAGCTTCGCTTCTATCCAGGACCGGGTCAAAATCTTATAGGATCATCTCATAATAATTTCAATATTCTTGTAAAAACCGTTGAATAACCGGGATATCCGGGGGACTAATTTCATCAGGAAGATGATCGAGATCAAAAAATCTTAATTCCTTGACTTCATTTCGATCTTCCTTTCCTTCAGTCCTGTTTCCTCGGCTAATTCTCTTACCGCGACCTCTTCCATAGATTCTCCCGGTTCCAATGACCCGCCTGGCAATCCCCATAATCCATTATCTGTTCTAAGTCCCAGCAATAATTGGTTATTATTAAGCAATAGCACACAAGCGCCTGCCATGATTAAGGGTCTGGTACCTACAACTTTTCTTAAATCCATGATATAGCCCAACCTGATCACTCTTTTCATTCGTCAAAAGAAGGCACCGACTCTTGTGTTGTCAAGGTCGATGCCTTCTGATGTTTAGATGTCATTTGTACCTATTCCTCTTAAATCGCAGCAATTTCCTTGCCAATCGGCATGATGTAGTACAGTGGTTTTTGCTGTTCGTTTTGCTGATAAACTACGAGTAGCAGCGTGCGGCCTTCGGCGGTCAAAGGGCTGCCGCCACTCAGAATATGATCCAGCCGGAACGGCAGAATATCCAGAACGGCGTGCTTTTGCAGTTCCTTTTCACCCAGCTTCAAGGAAGCGAAAGACGGAATCACCTCGCGGTATGGCTGCGGCTGCGGACTGTCCGAAACGGAATGGCCATCTGTAGCATGAGAAGTAGGTGCAGCAGTTTGCGTTGCATCTGCCACAAAGTCTGCCACCACAGGTGACAACAGCGCATCCGGGTGCTGGAGAGCCATTTTCATATAGCTGGACCAATCGTCCTTCTCCAAGGCGTGTTCCCACCAGATTTTACGCGGCTTGTATTTATGGTTCAGGAAATAGTCGAGCTTCATCAGCCCAAGCACCATATCCATTCGCTTCGTTCCGCGTGATTCAAGAAAGGACTGGAGACGCGTGAACAGGTCTTCGAGCTGGTGGCCGATTTTTTGCCAGCCTTGTCCCTCCCAATAGTCTCCGAACTCCTGAAAGAAATCGAAGGCGGACGCAAATTCGCGCTCGATCAGATAGTTCACCGTATGATCCATACGATGAGAGTTCCAGTATTTCTCCAGCACATCTTCCAAACGTTTGAGCCGAACGATATCGGCAAAGGAAAGGACGTCATTGCTCAGCATTTCATAAGGCGCAACATCCATGTACGTATAGTTGTACTTGTCTGCGTCGATACGCAGTCCCGTGCCGCGCAGCATTTTGAGGAAGCCAAGCTGAAGCTCTTCCGGGCCGAGCGCAAAAACGTCATTAAACGTTTTACGGAATGTGTTATAATCCTCCAAAGGCAGGCCGGCGATTAAATCGAGATGCTGGTCGATCTTGCCGCTTTGCTTGACCTTCGTAACGGTACGGGAAAGCTTGGCAAAGTTCTGGCGACGCTTGACCAGCTCATTGGTCGGATCATTCGTCGACTGGACGCCGATTTCAAAGCGAAATACGCCCGGCGGCGCGTTTTCCGCCAAATAATCCAACACCTCGGGGCGCATAATATCTGCCGTAATCTCAAACTGGAAGACACATCCGCGATGGTTTTCAATGAGAAACTTGAACATTTCCAGCGCATAATCGCGTTTAATGTTAAAGGTCCGATCGACGAACTTGATCAGGTTGGCTCCGTTGTCGATCAGATACAGAATATCCGACTTCGTACGCTCAATATCGTAATAACGTACCCCTACCTCAATACTGGACAGACAGAACTGGCAACTGAACGGGCAACCCCGACTGGTTTCAAAATAAACAACCCGTTTGCCTAATTCCGGTATATCCTCTGCAAAGCGGTACGGTGACGGCAGCTCGTTCAAGTCCGCCTTTGGACGGCCCGGCATCTGAATGACCTCTTCTCCCTTGCGGTAGGCCAGTCCGTATACAAAATGGTACTTTTGCGTTCCCTCAATCTCCTGAAGCAGTTGATGAAAGGTTTCCTCCCCCTCACCGACGACGATAAAATCCACATTCGGCAGGCGCTTCATCCAGTAATCGGTATCGTAAGAGACTTCCGGGCCACCGAGAATGATTTTGACCTCTGGCATAATCTTTTTCAATACATCAATCACTTTAATCGTCTCTTCAATGTTCCAGATATAGCAGGAAAATCCAATGACATCTGCTCCCCGCTGAAACAGGTCGGATACGATGTTCATCACAGGGTCCTTGATCGTATACTCCGCCAGCTCAATGTCAAAGTCCTTTTCACTGTAGGCTTTGAGACACCGGATCGCCAGCGAGGTATGAATATATTTTGCGTTTAACGTTGATAAAATGACTTTCATAGGTCACAACCTTTTATAGTTTGCATGACGCCTCATATCTTTTAGTATATCTATTCAAAATCCTCATACACATCGTCCGCATAAATCTCATCTTCACTCACCGTTCCACCGGCATTCCCCTGATTTTGAAAAAAATCAAGGAATAGCTTGCCGTACTTGCGGAACTTCACTTCGCCGACACCCTTGATTCGTAGCATATCCGCCTCGGATTGCGGGTTCGCTACACTCATCTCACGCAGCGTGGCGTCGTTAAAAATGATATAGGACGGCACATGCTCCTGCGCGGCCAAATCGCGGCGGATCAGGCGCAGTTGCTCGAACACCGTTTCGTTGACTGCCGCTGGGTACGCATCGCGTCCCTGTCGTCCACGTGAGCCTGCCCCACCTGCAAAAGCTGTGGCATGTCGCACCACACGCTGCATGACCTCGCGCTGACCCTTCAGCACTTCAGCAGCAGGCTGCTGCAAGCGCACAACCGGATATTGTCCCTCAGACAGCAGCAGATAACCTTCCGATACGAGGACATTAATAATTTCAGAAATTTCTTTTTCCGTCCGATTGCCCATTACACCATAGGTTGGCAGGCTGTCAAAGCCATACTGTAGCACTTTTTTGTTACGCGAGCCTTTCAATACCGAGGCTACCATCGAAACACCAAAACGTTCCCGCATGCGATGAATACACGAAAAAATCTTTTGCGCATCAATGGTCATGTCCACCAGTTCCCGTTCATCCGTACATGAACTGCATATGCCGCAAGCTTCATGCTGCTCTGCCTCGCCGAAATACTCAAGCTGCGCCGTACGCAAGCAGCGAGTCGTGTAACAATAATCAACCATCTGCTGGAGCTTGCGGTAGTCGTTGCGCTTGCGGTCCTCATCCTGCGGATTTTGCTCGATCAGGAATTTCTGGGTCACAATATCCTGCGGTCCGAACAGCAAAATACATTGACTCGGATCGCCGTCACGTCCTGCGCGTCCCGCCTCTTGCACGTAAGCCTCCATATTTTTAGGCATATTGTAGTGAATGACGTAGCGCACGTTCGATTTGTCGATTCCCATGCCGAAGGCGTTAGTCGCCACAATGACACGGATATCGTCGTACAGGAACCCCTCCTGGCTGTCTGCCCGTTCCTGATCGGTCATCCCGGCATGATAGCGCCCAGCCGCCATTCCCGCATCCCGCAGCCGTTGGTACAGATCGTCCACGTCCTTACGTGTTGCTGCATAAATTATGCCCGATTCTCCGTCATGCTCACGCGCATAATTCAGCAGAAAGCTACGCTTGTCCTCCCCACGCAGCACACTGAACGCCAAATTTGGCCGTCCCAGGCCCGTGACGAATGTCTCCGGCTCACGCAGGCGAAGCAGCCGCACGATGTCGTCCATGACCTGCGGTGTCGCCGTTGCTGTAAATGCCGCTACAATCGGGCGCTCGTATAGCGCGTCCACGAACGGAGCCACCGCCAGATAACTAGTACGGAAATCATGCCCCCACTGGGATACACAGTGCGCCTCATCGACCGCCACGCAGGAAATCGGCAGCTGCGCCATCTCATCGCGAAACCAGTCCAGCTCCAGCCGCTCCGGTGCAACATATAGCAGCTTCAAATCTCCATTCCGTGCGGCACGTATGCGCTCGTTCACTTCCCGGCCACTCAGCGTACTATTGATATAGGCAGCCGCAATTCCCATCGTGGTCAGCGCATCCACCTGATCCTTCATCAGCGAGATCAGCGGTGATACAACAATCGTCAGCCCATCATGCAGCAGCGCAGGAATCTGGTAGCATATGGATTTCCCGCCGCCTGTCGGCATAATGCCCAGCGTATCGTTGCCCTCCAGCATACTGGCGACAATTTTCTTCTGGCCTTCCCGGAAATCGGGATAGCCATAAAATTTTTGCAGTAGATCCTGCGCCCGTTCCAATGTTGGTGCTTGTACACTCATAGTTTCAAAACTCCTCATATTTCTGGCGTCCTCGACGCATATCGGCTTATCTTTCGTTACCTTTAGTTTACCGGGGTTCAGGGCAATGTTCAACCGCTGGAAGTCCATAGGTATAATGTATAATGAAATTCTTATCGAACCCTTCTACCATGGCGTTCGCTGTTTTCTCATGATATAGTGAACACGGTGCCGCAAGTTTGTCCATTACTATGATGAGACACGGTACCAAGAAGGAGAAAGAACCCATGAACAATCGTAAACCCAATCGAAAAAATCATACAAAATCCACGCCAAACACAGGCAACGCCAAGCGCAGCCACAAACCCGCCGGAAAATCCGGCTCACATAGACCCGAAGCACGGGGCAAAACGGGGGTTTTTGATAAAAATGCTGCCCGGGAGCACGGTAAACCGGAAAAAAACATTGCAAAAACATACATCGTACAGGAGCCTGCCGAGCTGTTGAACTTTTTGGTAGAGCATGTGTCTGGCATGGGCCGCAATTCCATTAAATCAGCGCTGGCTCGTGGACAGGTGTCCGTGAACGGCATTCCTCGTACCGTGTTCAATTTTCCGCTGGAGCAAGGTCACACGGTGGTCCTCTCCAAGGAAAAGATCACTCCCGTGGTGCCGCTGACCGGGCTGCGTATTTTGCATGAGGATGAGGCCATTATTGTCATTCACAAGGATGCCGGGCTGCTGTCCGTCGCCTCTGCGCAGGAACAGGAAGTAACGGCATACCGTCAGCTTACGGCACATGTGCGACGTGAACATCCATACAATCGTATTTTTGTGCTGCATCGTCTGGATCGTGATACATCTGGAGTCATGATGTTTGCGAAAAGCGAAGCCATACAGCAGGAAATGCAACAAGCGTGGAAGGAAGTTGTGTATGAACGAACGTACATCGCTCTTGTAGAAGGACAGGTTAAAAAAGCTGCGGGCACCATCACCTCATGGCTGAAGGAAAGCAAGACGCTGAAAATGTACTCCAGCCCATATCCGAATGACGGACAGCACGCCGTTACTCATTACAAGCTGCTACAGGCCAATCGGCATTTTTCCTTGCTGGAAGTACGTTTGGAAACCGGACGTAAGAATCAGATCCGCGTTCATATGGAGGATATCGGCCATCCGATTGTCGGAGATAAAAAATACGGCTCCAAAGCCAAATCTATCGGCCGCCTCGGCCTGCATGCTCGGGTACTGTCGTTTATTCATCCCGTCACTGGAGTATTGCTGCGGTTTGAATCTGACATTCCTAAAACCTTTTTAAATCCGTTTCGAGAGTAGACTTACGTAAAACAAGCAGGAATAATTGGAGTGGAAAAATCTACGGGGAATCAGGGGGCTGTATGATACAGCTCCCTTTTTTATTCATTAAGCGGTATGCTTTCGGACACCATTAGCCGTTTTCATCAGCTCGTCCCAAATGGAAATGGGTGTATTGCAAACAGGACAATTCAGCCAACCGTTTAAGTAGGGTAAATGCGCTAAAAGGTTGTTTTCCTCAATTTTTTGGGCATATTGGTATAGCCACTGTAGATTCGAGCCTTTATGGTCCAATGAGCCGGATTGGATCGAATAGGGAACCAGACTGTTTGAATTTACCGGATCTTTATCGTAAGCCACCAGGACATCACTCTGTTCAACAGGCCAAATATAGAGCGGAGTTCCGCAATGCGGACAATCCAGCGTATATTCGTCCCCAGTATCAAAGCTTTGCAACATAAAAGCTACGCCCCGATAACCCTGAAAGGCAGCCGCCGCAGCCAAAACATAACGCTTGCCGACATTTCCTTCGTGATTCTTGGCATACAGCACCATTTCCTCAGTCAATTCTGTAAGCCGGACAATGGCTTGCTGGTATTGTTCATATATATACTCAGCCAGATCTGCATCCAGTTCTACCTGATCCCTTGCAAATTCCAACGGAACTTTTGTATGTAAGGGATTAACATTTTTCGCTTCGAATATTCCGCAAATATTATAAATATCCGCTCGAATACTTATATCAGAGCTGTTTAACGCAATATCTACGAGGTACGGTACAGCCGCGAAGGTACAAGTATATAACGTATTTTGGTGATACAGTTCCTCCCAATACAAGGTGTCAGCCATTTCGCCGTCATATCCGGCTTGGAGCTGCTTCAACATTTCCGGGACGTATTGAGAGGAACCATAGGGGCCTTGGAGCAAAGCCCAGGCCGGATCGGACAAAGCCAGCATCTTGAAACTCCTTTCACCGTTTTACTTTCAGTGTAACATGGGATGGGATTGTGAAATCCTTTTTGCTATCAAATTCATTTTAACTTCATAATTCTCAGCTTCTTACGTTTATTTTATTATACGCTTGGTTTTAGCTGAAGTTTCTATTTTCATTTTACGCAATGCCCAAAGTCACTATCCTTGCAAGTCTATAATCATATTCGGTTAAGTTTGCGGTATTGTGAAGGTGAAATGTGTTTTCTGGCGGAAAATACCCGACTAAAATAAAATCCGTTCAGGTATCCGCATTTTTCCGCAATATCTTCGAGCGTATATTCTGTCTCCAGCAATAAAGTCTGGGCCTTTTCCAGACGCAGCGAGGTCACATACCGGATGGGTGTCAAGCCCACCGCCGCCTGAAAGCGCCTCGTGAATTGCACCGGACTTAGTCCCAAACAAGCAGCCGTTACTTTGATGGACAATGGCTCACATGCATGCTCCTGAAAATAGTGAAGCGCACGTTGGATCAACGGGTCATTCACCCGATTCGTACGTTCCTCCGTGCCCCCTCTGCTGGCTCTGCTCCAAAACAAAAAAAGCAAATCCTCCAGCAGATGATTTTTCCATGTTCGGGCATGGCTGCTATCATCCAGCGCGTTCGCACATAAATAACGGCAATTCGATAGAAAGCGATTCTCATCTTCTTTATCCAAAACAGCATGGATTGATGCGCCAATGCTACTGGCTTCTGGGAATGAAAAACGAAAAAAGTGGAAGCTCAGCGGCGTTAGGATTTTACGGTGGAATACCTCTTCGGGCGGACAAAGAATCAAGGACCCGGCATTCGCCTCCCCACGGTGTTCCTTGATAGTATAAGCAAACTTTCCTTCTTCAATTACATAGGCAATCCAATGCGCGTCCGTATCAAACGCCAACTGAAAAGATTCTTTCCGCTTCCAATATACATGCTGATGAATGTGTACCCCAAACACGGGCGTTCACCACCTTCATTTTCCATGTCCTGCTGACTATGAGCCAAATGTCCACAAAGCGTGCTATTCATGATCCGCCTAGTCACATTATAAATCCTGTTACTAAAGATTAGCTGAACGTGTAAATAAGTATATGTGCATGATGTTTCCGTGCATGTCAAAACGAAGCTCACTCGGGTAACATGATCTCAATCGATCATAAAGGAGCGTGAGACTGCATGAGACAGGAAACCTTTAGCGCCGATATTACCGTAGCAGGGGGATTGGCCGGTGTCTGTGCGGCTGTTGCAGCGGCTCGTCACTGGAATGGGTCGGGACGATTCCGGGCAAAAGGGAATATCGCCGGTTCATCGGTGATTACACGGTTCATCAGCGCGATATCGAGGATCAGACCCTGTTCCCGGACCCTTTTGAAGTTATGCCCGAATTGGTACGTCATCATCGAATCGAGGCATGTACAGATGGAAGCTGGGTAACCCTCCACACAGAACGGAATAATCGAAAGCGAAAAAGGATTCATGAAATCAGGAACTCCGTTGCTACAGATCAGCTTCGTCTGGTTGTGGAGGCCACTCACGGTTGCCCACGGGCCGAAATCGTAGAAGTTCGTCTATATGAGCAGAACTTGAGCGTACATGAACGTTGATTCATTGTATATGAAAAGACGTGATGGGAACATTATGTATGAATACTGCGACTATAAGGGGAAATAGCCCATGACCATGACACCGGAACAGCGAATTACCCTGCACGGGTTTAACAATCTGACCAAATCGTTAAGTTTCAACATGTACGATATTTGTTATACCAAAACAAGGGAAGAACGCGAAGCCTATATCGAATATATTGACGAACAATACAACGCGGATCGACTGACTGCCATTTTAAAAAATGTGTCCGACATCATTGAAGCTCATGTGCTCAACGTAGCCCAGCAGGACTATGTTCCTCAAGGAGCCAGTGTGACCATGCTTATATCGGAAGGCCCTATCGTGGAGGTGCCTACAGAGTCTTACGCTGAATCACCCGGTCCTCTGCCCGATTCTGTCGTTATGCAGTTGGATAAAAGCCATATCACTGTCCACACCTACCCGGAATATCATCCCGACGAGGGAATCAGCACGTTCCGAGCTGATATTGACGTCTCCACCTGTGGAGAAATCTCTCCACTCAAGGCACTCCGTTATTTGATCCATTCCTTTGACACGGATATTATGACGATTGATTATCGGGTACGCGGCTTTACTCGTGATTCGAATGGGCACAAGCTGTTTATTGACCATGACATCGCCTCCATTCAAAATTATATTCCTGACGAAGTGCGTAGCCAGTATGACATGATAGACGTGAACGTATATCAGGAAAACATTTTCCACACCAAATGCAAGCTGAAACAATTCGATCTGGACAATTATCTATTCGGCTATACGAAGGATAGTCTGGGCGAGAACGAGCAGCAAAACATAACCGCCCGGCTTAAGATAGAAATGGACGAAATCTATTACGGCAAAAATATGACGTAGCGGGATGAAGGCAGCAGGATGTACTACATGATATCCATTAGAAAAGGACAATAGCTTTGGAGCTGATATGGAGCCGGGCTTTTGTCCTTTTTTTGATGCAAAATGGGAGATTTAATTCAGCTTTATCTGTACAAGTGAGAGATTGTTCACTATGATAGGGGAAGAATCCACTAGTTGAAATATTAAATCACACCTCTTAGGCACGCTTTCGATTGTAAGCGCAATCAATTGATCCTACTTATTTTGTTATGGAACACAAAGGAGGAATTTGCATGCAAGGCGGTATTGGCGGTAAAAACATCATTTTACGACTGGAAATTTCCACCGAGCACATTCAATTTGGTCAATTGATTACGCTGGTCAACGAACATGGCGGGGATGTTATTGCGATTGACGTCATTCGCACCTCTGAAAAGGTCACCGTGCGGGATATTACAGTGACCATTGCCGACCCGGCCGAAGTCGACCGAATGATTGCCCGGATTAAAAAAGCGCAAGGCGTAAAGGTGCTGTCCATTTCTGACCGGACCTTTCTGCTGCATCTCGGGGGTAAAATTGAAATGCAGCCCAAGGTTCCGATACAGAATCGCGACGACTTGTCCCGGGTGTACACTCCAGATGTAGCACGTGTGTGCATGGCGATTCATGATGAGCCGGACAAAGCCTTCCGTTTGACAATCAAACGGAACACCGTTGCTGTCGTCTCGGACGGGAGCGCTGTCCTCGGCTTGGGCAATATCGGTCCCTATGCGGCTATGCCAGTCATGGAAGGTAAAGCCATGCTGTTCAAGCAGCTCGGGTCCGTTGATGCTTTTCCGATTTGTCTGGACACGCAGGACACCGAGGAAATTATCAAGGCGATCAAGCAAATCGCTCCAGCTTTCGGCGGTATTAATCTGGAGGATATTTCATCACCTCGCTGCTTTGAGATTGAGCAACGCCTGCGTCAGGAGCTGGATATTCCTGTTTTTCATGATGATCAGCATGGCACCGCTGTTGTCTTGTACGCAGGGCTGATCAATGCACTCAAGGTCGTCGGCAAGGCGCTGTCTGATGTCAAAATCGTCGTCTGCGGTATTGGAGCTGCGGGTGTAGCCTGCACTAAAATTTTGCTGTCTGCGGGTGCAGTTAACATCATTGGTGTAGATCGACACGGAGCCATTACAGCCGATGAAACTTACGATCATCCGGTGTGGAACTGGTACGCCCAGCATACCAACCCCGAGCGGCTGTCAGGCACGCTGTCCGAGGTTCTGAAAGGCGCTGACGTGTTTATCGGTCTATCGGCTGGCGGACTGCTCCAACGGGAAGACGTAAAACATATGAACGAGGCTCCGGTGGTGTTCACCATGGCTAACCCGGTTCCCGAAATTGCCCCTGAGGATATCGAAGACATTGCAGGCGTCATTGCCACCGGACGTTCAGACTATCCTAACCAGATCAACAACGTGCTTTGCTTTCCCGGCATATTCCGCGCGGCACTTGACTGTCGCGCCCGTGAAATTAACGAAGAGATGAAGCTGGCGGCAGCAGAAGCCATTGCGAGCACCATCCGTCCCGAAGAATTAAATAAGCTGTATATTATCCCCGGCGTATTTAACGAGAATGCCGTTCAGCGGGTGCGTGAAAAAGTTATTCAGGCTGCGATTGAGAGCGGAACCGCCAGAAGAGTACCTCGCGATTTCAGGTAAAAGAGAATCTGCTTATTCCGTAAGACATGTCTGGTAACGTGCCAAAAAGGATTGCTCCCCTAATACGTAATACGGGTGCAATCCTTTTTTATAAGAAGATGAAGATTTTCTGCGGCTATGACTTCCATTTGGAAAATAACTGGCTGGCGCGTTGGGCGAACTCCTCCAGATTAAAGCTGGAGTTGTCCAGCCTGTAGTACCATTTTTTAATCGTCTCCAGAATCCATGACGGAACTTTAACCTCCGAGATACCTGAGTAAAACGTATGATACGCCCACACCAGATGCTCCCAGCGCTTGTCATCGCCCTCCTTCACGTACTCGGATACGTCCAATACCTTGGCGCGTCCATCTTGCATCAGTACGTTCTTGAGGTGAATATCACGGGGATTCAGCCCCTTGGAACGGACAAACTCCCTCGCCTCTTCCACGTCCAGAATGACTTGCTCCGGCACCGGAATGCCTTGCAGCAGACAATCCAGCAGCGTAATACCTGATTCATAACTAATGACGATATACTTATCGCCTTTCCCATAATAATGAGGAAAAAAATTGGATCCCCGCAAACGCTCGTATACGTCGGCCTCCGCATCCTTCTTCTCGATCGCCATGTCTGAGTATACCTTGAACGCGTAGCCGGGCAACGTATCGAGCGTAAATACGGCCGCATCCGTCCCGATGCCAATACAACGGACGTCTTGGGAGACTGTTTTAATCGTAACCGGATCATTATCCTCAGTACTGTAAACAGTCACTTGACTTATGATTTCGTCTGCCTGCCTCCATTGTTCAACCATGTGCGATCCCTTCCTTCTCTGTTCTGAACCATTTGAATGAAGTTAGACATATGTCGGATAAGTTGTATTACGAGCCTTCTTCAGGAATGGATTCAGGATGGTGTATGCCCCACCTGGGCAGATATGGTATGTGCCGTAATTGATGCGTCCGGCATCAGTAATTTTTTCAACTCTGAATAGCTTGCCGCTGTTTCATAGACTCCCGCTACCTCAGACTCCGGGGCAGCCTTCCTGTGATTGAACCAAATGACCCGCCAGTTGGCCGCTACAGCCCCCGCTACGTCATTGCGCCAGGAATCCCCGATATAGCAGCAATGCTCTGCCAGAGTCCCTGTCCGTTCGTTCACCACTTCGAAAATACGTGGATCAGGCTTGGCATAGCCAACCGCTCCGGATACAAAAATATGCTCTGCCGCAATATGATTTTCCAGCGCCATGGCCCTGATTTTGCTCATCTGGTGATCTTCGAGACCATTCGTAATCAAGCCAACCAGATATCCGGCCGAGCTCAATTCATCCATTAACGATGTAGCTCCCTCGAAAGGCTCAATCCGATATTGGCGATCCAGGTACTCTTTTTGGATATCCACTGCCTGCTCACGGGTAATATTTATCCCAAATTCCTGTAGAGCCAGGACAAAACGGCCTTCCCTCATATCCTCCAGCTCATCCGGCCCAGCCTTCCCCTCCAATAGTCCTCCTTTTGCCGACAATACATCACTGTAATAGCGAATACGATGATAAGCCTCTTCATAAGGAAAACGTTCACTCAATCCTAATACTGTACGCAATGCATCGCGAGTAGGGTGCAAATGATCGTACATTGTATCATCTACATCAAAAAATACGGCCTTCTTGTGCAAGTTCATATCCCCACTTCTTTCTGTAAAATCATTGGATGTCGTCCATCTTCACCTTGTCCTGATATTATACCCGCTGACCTGATGCGTTGCACGTTACATCTTATCCCTTCGCCATCCATAGCTCGTATCTATAGTTGATTTGCTGTTTGTATCTGTTGTTATATCCACTCCCGCATTCACACTTCACCGTGACAGTCATAAAATGAAAAGACCCTCCTTTTCGCAAACTCACTTTACTTCTGTACTTATCTAAAATAGGTATCTCGTCCTGTTTTGCCCGAAAGCAGCTTATTTCATAGCACACAGGTAAAAGGTCACATTTTTGAAAAGATTCAGCATACAGGTTTACATTTCGTGTAAAATCACGTACCTTTTAGGGATGAACGCTTTACGGATGTACTTGGATAAGGAGGCATACACGATGAATTCCGGTTCTAACCCTGCCTACGGATCAGCTACACCTTTGATTGAGGCACTTATAGAATTTGAACAGGAGCTTGAAGCGAACCGGCATTCTCTGGGTTTTGATTTGGGATTGATTATGGAGCATAGCCGCGCGCCACGATATATGGCTACACCGCCGGATGTGATTCCCTTTGCCCACGCGGGCGTGGACGGAATACATTACGGCTTTTTAACGGATTTTGGACTTGAAAAGGATCTTTCGCAGGCCCCCATTGTGTGCATATCCCCTGTTGACTGGACGGGTGTATGGGTGGTTGCCCGCCACTTACAGGATTTTTTAAGTGTTGTTTATACAGAGAACAGTCCATTAAAGCGATACTACGCCAGTGGACAGGATTATACAGGACATGCAGGACACCGGCCGCCTCAGGCCATAGATGAACGCACCGCGTTAGTGCGGGAGTGCTTTCGGGAACGCTTCGGTGTCCAACCGATTCAGGATATGGCTGCCTATATCGACAGTTTGCGAACCAAGCGCAAGCAAAACGAAGCTGCCCCTACACTGAACGGCTTGGGCATCCCGACCTTTCCTTCTGTCGCAAAACAGCGTTCCTCTAATAAGAGTACCCTTTTAAGCGTGGCAGAGCCCTTTCATTGGGATAAACAAGGTGAAACGGTTCGGGATTTGTTCCGCAACGGTTCGCGTGAAGCGAGATTGGCCTTTATTCGGGATGCTCAAACACGCCATCTGTTCACCCATTCTGCCCTTCGTGTTTTTGTAGCAGGACAGCTTAGATCCATGGGCTTGTCTGAGGCTGCAACACATTTGGAAGAGTCCTACTATACAGTTATTCCCGATACGATGGAATCTTGACGGATTCCTTCTTATTCCCCACACTACCGCCTCTGAAAAGGCGGTTTTTGTGCTACAATATATACAAATAATACGGCCTAACGGCCCGGTACGAATGAGAGAGAGCGAGCATGAATAATCATTCCCACCCTACCCCTGAGATCATCGAGGTTTGTCTACTGGCTGGCAAGCTCATGATGCAAAATGGAGCCGAAACCTATCGTGTCGAAGACACGATGTCCCGCATTGCCTCAGCCTACGGCATACCTCAGTCCCATAGCTATGTGACACCGACCGGGATTTTTTTTGCTATTAACGACGCGGAGCCTGCCAAGCTGATCCGGATTGTGGAGCGGACCACGGATTTGCATAAGGTAGTAGAGGTTAACGCGATTTCACGTAAAATAAGTCTGGGTGGCTTGTCACCCCGCGCAGCGGTCACGGAGCTGACCAAGATTGAATGTGGTCCGCACCGCTATTCCAACGGCGTACAACTGGCAGCTTCGGCATTGGCGAGTGGCTGCTTTATGATTATGTTTGGCGGGGTCTGGCGGGATTTCCCCGCAGCCGTTCTCTGCGGCGGGGCTGGCTTCGCAGCCGTGCAATATTTTCATAGGCTCGTTAAGGTTAAGTTTTTCTCAGAATTTTCGGCATCTTTTCTAATCGGCTTGCTGGCGGCTTTACTAACAGTTGCAGGCTGGGGCCAGATGATGGACAAAATCATTATTGGCTCCGTTATGCCATTAGTACCAGGCTTATTAATTACAAATGCCATTCGGGATTTAATGGCCGGACACCTCGTTTCGGGCATATCCAAGGGGGCTGACGCTTGCTTGACGTCATTTGGTATTGGAGCCGGTGTTGCGGTTATCATTTCGTATATGTGATTCGGAGGAGATCCAAGTTTATGGTTGCACAATTATTCACAAGCTTTATTGCTACCGCTGCTTTCGGCATTCTTTTTCACGCTCCCCGACGTTCATTGCTGCAATGCGGCTTCGTCGGGATGCTGGGCTGGCTCC
>NZ_ASRY01000221.1 GCF_000520815.1 Paenibacillus maysiensis
CAAGTACCTGCTGCTCGGCCAAGGCAAGTTCGCGTCGAGCAAGGGCAGATGCGAGAGTTTTGGCGAAGGGGGCGACGGCTACGTGCCGGGCGAAGGCGTGGGCGCTGTGCTGCTCAAGCCTCTGTCCAAGGCGATTGAAGACGGAGATCAGATCCACGGCGTGATCAAGGCCACCGCGATCAACCACGGGGGCAAAACCAACGGGTACACCGTCCCGAACCCGAATGCGCAGGCGAATGTGATCGAGCAGGCGCTGCGGCAGGCGGGACTTGACCCGAGCATGGTCTCCTACATCGAAGCGCACGGTACCGGCACCTCGCTTGGCGATCCGATCGAGATCGTAGGCTTGACCAAGGCCTTCCAGGCCACGGCAAACGCCAAACTGCAATCCTGTGCCATCGGCTCGGCCAAGTCAAACATTGGTCACTGCGAGAGCGCAGCGGGCATCGCCGGCGTTACGAAGGTGTTGCTGCAGATGAAGCATCGCCAACTCGCGCCTTCGCTGCATGCCAAGGTGCTCAACCCGAACATCGACTTTGACGCGACCCCGTTCGTCGTGCAGCAGGAGCTGGCGGAGTGGAAGCGTCCGCTGGTGGAGATCGGCGGTCAGGTTCGCGAAGTACCGCGTATCGCTGGCATCTCATCGTTTGGAGCGGGCGGTTCCAACGCGCACGTGATCATCGAAGAGTACATACCGGCAGAGTCGCTGCGCACGCCTGTCGAGGTGACGCCGCAGAATCCGGCCATGATCGTGTTGTCGGCCAAGAACGAAGAACGGTTGCAGGAGCTAGCCGCGCGCCTGCTTCACGCCATCGAGACGCAGCCGTTCACAGATGCGGACCTCGCTGACATCGCCTACACCTTGCAGATCGGTCGAGAAGCGCACGATGCGCGTATGGCGCTGCTCGTCGACTCGCTTCAAGACCTCGCGATCAAGTTGCGCGCCTGCGTGTCCGGCCAAGAGGATGTCCCAACCCTCTATCGCGGCCATGTCAAAGCCAACCGAGACACCCTCTCGCTCTTCCTCGCCGATGAAGAGCTGCAGGAAGCGATTGAAAAATGGATTCAGCGCCGCAAGCACGTCAAGCTCGTCGACCTGTGGGTCAAAGGCTTGGAGCTGGACTGGAACAAGCTCTACGGCGAACACAAGCCGCGCCGCATCAGCCTGCCGACCTATCCGTTTGCCAAACAGCGCTACTGGGTGCCGGAAGGAACGGCGGGAGCGGCACGAACGCTGATGTCTTTGAGCGTCGTGGAAAACCTTGAAGTGCTGGCCCCAGTCTCGACGAACCTGCAAGCAAGGGTGCAAGAGGGAAGCGATGGCACGCTCAACATCGAACTGTGCGACGCCCAAGGGAACATCTGCGTTCGCCTGACTGGACTGCAGGCTGAACCTGCACAAGCGAAACCTGCACAAGCCAAGAAGCAGCCGGAATCCTTCGAGTTGATGACATTCCGAGAAATCTGGCAAGAGCAATCCCTGCCTTCTGTCACAGCCCGGAACGCTGGAACGCTCGTCTGCTTCCTGTCCGATCTGGCACTGCAGCAAACGGTGCGGGAGGCGCTCAAGTCCCTGAGCCCGAGCCTGCAAGTCGAGTTCATCGCACAGGGAAGCTCGATTCCAGAGTCCTTCCAACGCATGCAGGAGGAGCGTCGAGACGTCTTCGGGATGCTGTACCTGTGGCCGCTTGAAGACAAGGCTCTGATCCGAGAGTATTCCAGTATCGTGAACATCCTGAAGTTCCTCGACGCTTCCGGTCAGAAGCCCGAACGCCTGCTGCTAGCTGGGCAATTCGAGAACGGAGTGGAGCGAAGCTACTTCGAATCATGGATCGGCTTTGAAAGATCTTTGGGCCTAGTGCTGCCTAACACGAAGGTGACGGCGGTCTTGCAGGCGGGCTCTTCCTCGCTTCAAGACTGGATGCCGCTGCTCTGGCGTGAACTCCATGCCCCGCAAGCGCAAAGCGTCCTGTACGAAGCAGGCAAGCGCCACATCTGCACCGTCCAGCCGACCCGCCTTGATGCGGGCCAACGCACGGTGCGGGCAGGCGGCACCTACCTGATCACCGGCGGTCTCGGTGCGCTCGGCTACTTGTTCGCGGAGCATCTGGCCCAAAAACAGCCTGTGAACCTCATCCTCACCGGCCGCTCCGAGCTCGACGAAGAGAAGCGCAGCAAGCTGAGCGATCTGGAGACGCTGGGCAGCCAAGTCTTCTACCTGCAAGCGGACGTATGTGACGAAGAGCAGATGCGAGCCGGGCTGGTTCGTGCACGCGATCGCTTCGGACCTCTGCACGGCGTGCTGCACGCAGCAGGATTGTCCGGGGACGAGAGCCTTTTTGCCAAGGACATCAAGGCGTTTGAACGGGTTCTGAGCCCGAAGATCGCAGGAACCCTGCTGCTCGACGAATTGCTGGCGAAGGAGACCGAGCTTGATTTTGTCTGCTACTTCTCCTCGTCATCCGCCGTGTTGGGCGATTTCGGTTCCTGCGACTACGCGATCGGCAACCGCTTCCAGATGGCCTACGCGCAACACCGTCACGAACAGCAGTTGCCGGGCCAGACGCTGGTGATCAACTGGCCGCTCTGGAAAGAAGGCGGAATGGGTCTTGATGAAGGAGAGATCACGGCGAACTACCTGAAGTCGAGCGGACAGCGCTTCTTGGAAGCGGAAGAGGGAGTGGAGCTCTTTGACCTGATCCTCTCGCAGAACGACGTGCAGCAGCTGGTCCTCGTCGGGCAGCCAAGCCGCGTCGAACGCTTCCTCGGAATGGCTGCACAAGCGCCGACAGCGGTTCAACCCACTACGCCGCCGCCGACTGTCAGCGTCTCGTCGGGCACAGCGATGCGTCCGGAGTTGCAAGGATTCTCGCTTGAGCAATGCATCGAGTGGGATCTCAAAGAACAGGTCAGCCAGATCCTGAAAATCTCCCGCGACGAACTCGATGTCGAGGAAAATCTGGTCGACTTCGGGTTTGACTCGATCAGCTTGGCCGAGCTTGGCAACCGTCTTTCCAAGCACTACGGCCTCGAAGTGACGCCGGCCTTGTTCTTCAGCCACTCCACGTTGGAAAAATTGACCCTGCACTTCCTGCGCGAACACGAGGCGTTGATGACGCAGCACTACCTTGAACCGACTGCCGAACCAGCCCCCGAACCGACACCTGTTCCGGTTGTCGCTCCGGCCCGGCAAGAAGTCGCGGTGACAAAAGAGATTCTCGTGCCGCCGACATCCGGTGTTCACGAACCGATCGCCGTGATCGGGATGAGCGGACGCTTCCCGCAAGCGGACAGCGTGCAGGACTTCTGGCAGAACCTCAAAGCGGGCAAGAACGCGATCACCGAGATTCCTTCGGATCGCTGGGACTGGCAAAGTGACTATGAAGAAGGCAAAATCACGTCCAAATGGGGCGGATTTGTAAAAGACGTCGAGTGCTTCGATCCGCTGTTCTTCGAGATCTCGCCGAGAGAAGCGGAGTACATGGACCCGAAACAACGCCTATTCTTGGAGGAAGCATGGCATGCGCTCGAAGATGCCGGCTACATGGGCGATCAGATTCGCGGCAAGTTGTGCGGCGTCTACGTCGGTGTCGAAGAGGGTGAATACGGCTTCCTGACAGGGGATGGCGGCCCGCTCAACGGCAATCAAAATGCGACGTTGGCCGCCCGCATCGCCTACGCCCTCGACTTGAAGGGGCCGAATCTGGCGTTGACCGCCGCTTGCTCCTCCGGGCTGGTTGCGCTCCATCAAGCCTGCCAAGCCTTGCGCGCAGGGGACTGCGACATGGCGCTGGCCGGCGGGGTCAATCTTTTGATCTCCCCGATGATCTACCAAGGGATGAGCAAGATCGACATGCTGTCCCCGGACGGACACTCGTATGTGTTTGATTCGCGTGCGAACGGGTTGGTGCCGAGCGAAGCCGTTGCCGTCGTCGTGCTCAAGCCTTTGTCCAAAGCGATCGCCGATCGCGACCAGATCTACGGCTGCATCACAGCGACCGGAGTCAACTACAACGGCCAATCGAATGGTATCACATCGCCGAACCCGGACGCTCAAGCCGATCTGATCCGCAGCGTGTATGACCGTTATGGAATCAATTCGTCTGACATCCAGTTCGTCATGTCGCACAGCACCGGGTCGAAGCTAGGCGATCCGATGGAGATCCAAGCGCTGACCAGCGCCTTCCGCAAGCCTGGCGCTCAAGCGCAGAACTGTGCGCTCTCCTCGATCAAGCCGCTCATCGGGCACACGTTTGCCGCATCGGGCATCGTCAGCCTGATCAGCATGCTGATGGCGATGCGCGAACGCACCCTGTTGGGCTTGCACGGATTCGAATCGAGCAACGAGTACATCCGATTTGAGGAGAGTCCGTTCGTCGTCAGCACCGAGAACCGAGCGTGGACGATGCAGGAAGGCCGCCCGCGAGTCGGCGCGATCAGCACGACAGGGATCAGTGGCACGAATGCCCATGCCGTGATCGAAGAATACATTCCGACCGCGATGGCTGTGCAGGTAGAACGACCGGGCGCAGCACAGCAAC
>NZ_ASRY01000222.1 GCF_000520815.1 Paenibacillus maysiensis
TGCCAGCCTATGACGGATTGGCGTTGGCCCGAGTAAAATAGGCTGTAATGTTACTTTTTATATAGCTATGTAAAAAGTAGCTATGCAAAAAAATAGCTATACAAAAAGAACCTCCTTGTCCACAAAATTGTGGAGCGGAGGTTCTTGTCTGTTCTGGAAGGATGATCTTACCAGAGGCTATCTTACCTGAAATCAGGTGCAGGCTTACGATCATAGAGCTTCATACGTACCCAGAATATATTGACGATCAGCAGGACACCTGACATGATGAACAGTCCTTCGATGCCGATAAACCCGGACAGTACCCCGCCAATAACAGCGCCCAGCATATTACCAAGCGCCAGCGAGCTGGTATTGAAGCCGAACGAACGGCTTTCCATGCCTTCCGGTGTATACGTGCGAATCAGCGCGTTTACGCTTGGCAGCAGTCCGCCCATAAATATACCCATGAAAAAACGGATCGTGACGAGCTGCCATACCTGATTGACAAAAGCCTGCGGAATGAGCATGAGCGCGGTTCCGAGCAGAGCGAGGGTCAAAATGCGGCGCGCCCCGATCTTGTCACTCAATCTTCCAAGCAGCGGCGCAGCGACCATATTGGACACGCCGGTAATGGCCGTAACAAACCCGGCAATGAGCGCAATTCCTTCTGCCGACCCATAGAGCTTTTGCACATATAACGGCAGCAAAGATACCGTACTGATCATGGCAAACTGGAGCAGGAACGTTACGGTGAACAAAGCCGGAAGCTGGGGCGTATGGCTTAGCTCCTTTAATCCGGCAAGAACCGAAATTTGCGGTATGCGTGCGGCTTCGGCTTTGCTGAAATTTTCTTTAACCAAAAACATTGCGATGAGCGAGGCTATAAAAATTAGAGTTCCTGTAATATAAAAAATCGGTCTGAATCCGACCCAGTCAGCCAAAAAGCCGCCCAGCAGAGGGCCGAGGATCGTACCCGCCATCTGGCCGGACTGCATCATCCCCATAGCGAAACCGGTTCGTTCCTTGGGTGTAGTACCCGACACCAGAGAAATCGAAGCCGGATTGAAGCCCGAAATCGTACCGTTCAACAGACGAAGTGCCAACAGTTGCCACGGATGGGTGACCAAACCCATGCAGCCAACCACCAGAGCCATACCGAAGCCCGAGCGAAGCAGCATGACTTTACGTCCATATCGGTCAGCCAGCTTGCCCCACAAAGGCTGGAACATAAATGAGGTCAAAAAGTTAGCGGCAAAAATAACTCCGGCCCACAGACCGATATCATGCTCTCCCTTCACATGAAGGTCTTGAGCCAGATAAAGAGCGAGGAACGGAGTAATCATTGTAATACCCGCATTGACCAGAAACTGACCGAACCAAAGCACAATGAGATTGACTTTCCACGTCTCCCACGTTTTCAATGTGCTTTCACTTCCTTTCTGCCATTTCATGCTGATGCAAAAACTACTTATCCATGTAGAATCCATATAGAACTTCTCGGAGCTCTAAAAAAGCCATTTCTCTAGTATAGCACACTTCATTGAAACTTTATCCAAATGTCATGGGTTTGTCATGGTTTGTTCGAGAGCGGCGGTTGTTACTACTCTTGAAAAAGGGCATAATAAAATATAGTATTTATGATTCGAACTGGAGGCTGAAGTCATGACCTACAATGATACTTTTATCCGCGCTTGCCGCAAGCAGGCTGTGGATCATATTCCCGTATGGTACATGCGGCAGGCCGGAAGGTATGACCCTGAGTATCGCAAAATTAAAGAAAAATACACGTTGCTTGAAATTTGTCGTCAGCCCGAGCTGGCCGCAGAAGTGACCTTAATGCCCGTGCGCAAGCTCGGGGTAGACGCTGCTATTTTATATTCTGATATTATGAATCCGGTAGCCTCGCTGGGGATTGATTTTGATATTGTCAAAAATATCGGTCCGGTTATTGATAATCCGATCCGGACAGCGGCGGACGTAGACAATCTGCGCCCGATTGATGTAGAACGAGATTTGGGTCACATTTTGGAAACGATCCGTATTTTGGACCGTGAGCTGGAGGTACCGCTGATTACGTTCGCTGGAGCTCCTTTTACAATTGCGAGTTATTTAATAGAAGGAAGACCGTCCAAAGGATATATCCGCACCAAAGCCATGATGTACGGAGAGCCTGAATTATGGCATCGGCTGATGGACAAGCTTGGAGACATGGTTATTACATACGCGCGTGCCCATATTGCTAATGGCGGCAAGGCATTTCAACTGTTTGATAGCTGGGTAGGGGCGCTTTCGCCTCATGATTTTCAAATGTTTGTGCTGCCGACGATTACACGTATTTTCCATGAGCTGTCTGATCTGGATGTACCAAAAATTTATTTTCCAGGTGTAAGCTCTGGTGAGTTGCTTCCGCTGCTGGGCGGGGTAAAGGCCGATGTGATCGGACTGGACTGGCGGGTAAGTATACCTGAAGGACGCCGTCGTTTGGGTAATCGTTTTGGTGTGCAGGGAAATCTGGACCCTTACGTGCTCACAGCGCCGATGGATGTAATCAAACAGTATGCGAAAACGATTGTGGATGAAGGAATTTTGGAGCCGGGATATATTTTTAATCTGGGTCACGGTTTATTTCCAGAAGCTTCGTTAGATAAGCTGAGAGAGCTTACGGAGTATGTGCATGAGTATTCCCGTTCCGTTTTGACAAAGAAGTAATCAATCAGAAATTTGAAGAGGTGATGTGCTGATGAAAACCAAAGTGGGTGTACTGGTTATGTCCTACGGGACACCGGAAAGTTTGGATCAAGTGGAAGCCTATTACACACATATTCGTCGTGGCAACGCTCCTTCCCCGGAGCAATTGAAAGAGTTAAAGGATCGTTATGAAGCCATTGTGGGCGGTGTATTTCCGCTACGCCAAAATACGGATCGTCAGGTTCAAAATCTGCAAGAAACATTAAATAGGGAAAATCGTAATCCGAATATTGAATTTGTCTGCTATCAGGGACTTAAACATGCCAAGCCGTTCATTGAGGATGGCGTGGAGGCTATGGTGCAAGACGGTATCCGTAAAGCGGTAGGTGTCGTGCTGGCTCCGCATTATTCCGTGATGAGTGTAGGCACTTATATTAAGCGTGCACAGGCCAAGGCACAGGAACTGGATCTGGCTATATCGTTTGTGGAAAGCTATCATCTTCATCCAAAGCTGATCAAGACGTTGACTGAGCGTGTAAATGCAAAGCTGGCGCTTTTCGAAGAAGCAGGGGCGAATCGGGACGAGATACGTGTATTGTTTAGTGCGCACAGCTTGCCTGAGCGGATTCTGGCGATGGGTGATCCTTATGTAGAGCAATTGATGGCTACTTCGCAAGCTATTGCGGACAAAGCAGAAATCACCAACTGGCAGTTTACGTGGCAAAGCGCAGGCCGCACAGCAGAGCCTTGGCTCGGTCCTGACATCCTGGATACCATGCATAGTCTCAAGGAAGAGCAGGTTGAATATGTGCTGGCTGCGCCAGTCGGCTTCGTTTCAGATCATCTGGAGGTACTGTACGATCTAGATATTGAGGCACAGGCTTTGGCGAAGGAATTGGATATGCGTTTCCAGCGGATTGATTCGCTTAACAGTGATCCATTGTACATGGAGACGCTTAGCGATGTCATCATAGACCAATGGAAAAAGGGATGAGGACATAATGGAGCAAAAACTACGCAACATTGTGATTGTAGGCGGAGGATTGACCGGACTGAGCGCAGCTTTTTATACACGTAAAATGTATAAAGAAGCAGGCTACACACCACGAATTACGCTGGTGGAAAAGGCCCCAGTGCTGGGCGGGAAAATCGAAACGTTGCATAAAGACGGATTTGTGATTGAAAAAGGGCCGGATTCCTTTCTGGCCCGTAAAACGGCTATGATCGACCTGGCGAAAGAGCTGGAGCTGGATCATGAGCTGGTAAGCACGAATCCTGAGGCGAAAAAAACATACATTTTGCATGAAGGTCAGCTCCATCCGATGCCCCCCGGTCTGGTACTGGGGATTCCGACGGAGCTGAAACCTTTTCTGCGAAGCGGGCTCATCTCGTTGGGCGGCAAGCTGCGGGCCATGATGGATTTTGTTATTCCGCCTCGTCGCGTACCGGGTGATGAGGCGTTGGGTGATTTTATCGAACGCCGACTGGGCAAAGAAGTGCTGGAAAATGTAACCGAGCCGCTGCTGGCTGGCATATATGCTGCCAATATGAAGACGCTGAGCTTGCAAGCGACCTTCCCGC
Organism: Paenibacillus maysiensis; assembly: GCF_000520815.1. Lineage (GTDB taxonomy): Bacteria > Bacillota > Bacilli > Paenibacillales > Paenibacillaceae > Paenibacillus > Paenibacillus maysiensis. The sequence goes on from NZ_ASRY01000222.1 coordinate 4,252, forward strand.
AATTTGCTGAGGTAGAGCAGCAATATGGAAGCCTCATACACGGGATGATGACCGGAAGAAAGCCAGCCGAGACGCATACAGGCACGAAAAAAAGTGTTTTCCTGACCTTCCGTCAAGGACTGCAAAGTTTGGTACATGCGTTACTGAATGACTTGCATGATTGTGATTTGCGTACAGGCGTTGCTGTTACAGAATTCACAAAGATAGCAGGTGGTGAAAGCAGCGTCTACCATGTTGTATTGGATAATGGGG
>NZ_ASRY01000223.1 GCF_000520815.1 Paenibacillus maysiensis
GCTGCTTGTAGAGCACTATTCCGGCTACTCTGTTTTCATGTATATCTTTCGTTCAGCTCATACCATGAAAAAAAATCCAAAAGCCCTTGCTTCAAAGCAAGGGGCTTGAAGAAAATACCTTGATAAAAAATAACACCTGGTTACCACGGATGACTGCGGTTGCTTAAACAACATGTGTTGCACTTATATGTTATAGCGGCGACCCGCCTGCTGCAATCATCAAAAAGTACAAAATGTTAGATAGACAACACAATCGTTATATTGTTGTTTTAAGAGGAGGGATGATCTTGTCCATGATACAGAAAGTTGCTAAAATCAGCGTAGCTGCCTTGAAATTGTTGCATGTCGTGGGCGGCAATCCCTACAAAATTTCCTGTAAATCCACCTGATAAAAAGCTGATATTTTGCTTTTCAAAAAGCGGAGTCCAGGCAGGTTCATTCCCGAGATGGTAATAAAACTGTCCTTGGGTTGCCTGGACTTCTACAGCCAAATGTACAGGAAAATCCTCCTGAAGCGTAATCACATGGGGAACTAACGTGAATGTATCAGCTTCACATTGCATCATGCGCAGCACTTTTCCTTGTCCCTCTTCATAACTGACATAGGCATACAGATAATTTTCATCATTTAGATACAGCAGGAGCCCCGCCATTTGCAAATAGCTTACAGGTTGATATTCCAATGCCGTTTCTACCCGAAAATGATGATCGGTTTGCCGGATGGCAAGCATATGATGCTGAAACAGGCTTTGAATGGATTCTCCAGCCAGAATTCGGAGATAGCCCGGACGCTGGCTCAGTGAGCACCAACGATCATCCGCCAATATACGCAATGTGTTCCACGTTTTATTTAAAACGGGTCCCTTAAAAAAGTCTTCGAATACAAAACTGTGCTTCTGCCCTGCCGTGAAAGGGGTTCCGATAGGTGCAGGTACTTCTAATTGCGGCGTATGGCCCCCTGCCGTTAATCGCAACCAGCCTTCATCATTCCAGTACACGTGCTGCAAGGCCGTTTCTCGCCCTAAAATGGCATATTTCCCTTCCAACGGACGTGTACATAAATGAGCCATATACCAATCGCCATCTGGCGTCTGCACAAGACTGCCATGTCCTGCACATTGTAAAGGGAAGTCAGGACGATCGCGTGACGTAAGCATCGGGTTTTGTGGGTCCACTTCATACGGCCCGGATAGCTGCTTCGAGCGTGCTACAGTAACCGCATGTCCCGTACCCGTTCCACCTTCCGCTGTAATAAGGTAGTAATATCCGTTTTGCTTGTAGATATGGGGGGCTTCTGTCTTTTTCAAAGGCGTGCAATCAAAAATTTTCACAGGCTCACCAATAAGTTGTTGCTGCCTGCTATCGTATTCCTGCATGACAATACCTGAAGATTTATTGCTGTCCAACATGCGGTAATCCCACAATGCATTCAATAGCCATTTACGTCCGTCCTCGTCATGAAATAAAGACGGATCGAATCCACTGCTGTTAAGATAAACCGGGTCTGACCACGGTCCTTGGATCGCAGGCGCCGTCATCACAAAATTATGAACATCCTTGAACGGGCGTCTGGTGCTCTTCACATCCGTATAGAGCAGATAAAAAAGGTTATCCGCGTAGCTAAGCTGCGGCGCCCAAATGCTGCAATTTTCCGGGTTTCCTTTTAAATCAACCTGATCCGTTAAAATATCCGTACAATGCTCCCAATGGGCCAAATCTTTGGACTGATACACCCGTACTCCCGGCAGCCACTCAAACGATGACACGACAATATAGTAAGTATCCTCGACTCGTACAATACACGGATCGGGATTAAAGCCTTTTAATATGGGATTTTGGATCATCATGAGAAATGACTCCTCCTTGCTTCCAAAAAGCGTCTCCACCAAAAACCTGCTCCTTGCTCCACGCTTCTGCTCCTGCTTCAAAACAACCCGCCCACGGAACACGCTGCCTACGCAACGAGGCAACCTCGGATACACCATACTCCTGATAACAAACGGTTTTCTCATTTGCAGCATCGTCCCAATTGTCCCAGCCCCGTGGATCAATATGTTCGCCCATTTTACAATCCACAAATACAGTCTTGGCATACTCACGCCACGGCCGCCCCAAAAATACCGGAGTAATATCAGGCTCTGCGGTTAAGTAACATTGGTTGAACACATAGCCATACGCTTGTCCCTGAGGAGTAGAGGCGGCAGTGACATAGCTCGTTTGGTTCTCATGATGGCGCAAACTGCGAATTTCGCAATATTCAAAATAAGCTGTCGCTCCGCCAAAAATGAAATCGACCGTGCCCTCGATATAGCAATGCTGATAGAGCTGACGATAGTGCGCATGATGCTCTTTCAAATGGATGCCACCAAACTTCAGCCGTTCTTTCGGTGCCGGAGGCAGGGGGCCTGTAAATAACGTATCCTGATGCCCGCGAAAGGTACAGTTTCTAAAAACCGTTTCATCACAATGAGCATACACCGCAACAGCCTGCCCAATGGCTTCTCCCTGTCCAGCCGTGTTGGAAATGATAAGATTTTCCAGGATCAAATGACTGCCGCCTAAAAATAAAGTGGGAGTCGCAAAGGTTCCTATTTCGTCACCTGCCTCATCCCGCTCCCTGGCATACCGATGCATTCGAATGTCTACCTGTCCGATGCCTATGATATGAAGATACGAACGGTAAATCCGCACCTCTTCCTCGTAGGTACCCGATAAAATATACAGCGTTTCCATTTCATTGGAAGACGACTGCTCCAATGCCGCAATCGCCTCCTGAATCGTATGGAAATCACAAAAGGATTCTTTCCCTACCAGCATGGTTGCCCCAATCCTTTCATTGAATTTACAGATACTCGGCTAAAAATGATTGCCACGCCGTTCGCATTTCCAAAGTCTCCATATGCCCGCCACCTGCAATCACAGGCTGCCAATGCTCAGGGTGACCTGCTTCCTGGTAAGCTTTCAGCAGTCCCTTCGCTAAATGCTCAACTCCTTCAATAGGACACATTCGGTCATTTTGGCCTGTTATGCTCATTCGTGGACGGGGAACAATCCGCTTTTGAATATCCAGCGTAGTAAAATGCTTTAACAAGCCAGGGACATAGGAATAGAAGCCATGGTGATCCAGACCCCTTTTGGCGATCAGCGTATGGGCATCTACCTGTCCGCAAATATCAATCGTGACCTGTATCCGCTCATCTAACGCTGCCAGCCACCACGCCATCAGGCCCCCCATCGACATGCCGATGGTTGCAATGCGAGAAGCATCAATGTCCTCACGCTGGCACATATAATCCACCAGACGACGGTTATCGTACAGCATCATGCCCCACAGCACTTGGCCCTGCCAGAGCATTTCCTTTACCAGCTCACTTTCGGTTTTACCCCCGCGTTCATTAAAGCCCCACATGTCAATACAACAAGCGCAATAGCCCATGTCTGTCAGGGTTTTAGCAAACGAGGGCTGCTGCAAGTAAGAACTGCTATGGATCAGTTCCTTGCGCCCGTTCGTATAATTGCCTCCATGCGAATGGTTGAAAATGACCACTGGAAACGGACCGTTTCCTTGTAATGGTGTGGCTACATAAGCTGGCACAGGCTCGATTCCGTTGATGTCCAGCAGGAGAGATTCCAGTTGGTATCCCTCTTGCTCCTCTTGCTTTAGCAGGGTGGCTGTAACGGGTCGATCTGCCGGAAGGTCTCCCAATGATGCTTGCAGCTTATCCACGTTTTCCCTCCTTCCATGCCCCTCCTAATTAAAAATATTTTGTTCAGAAGGTTGTATCGTTACTTGTTCAATCAGCTTTTCAGGTTGGTTTGTATTCTTCGAATGACAACGGTTGACTTCAACGCCTTCCCCGTTTTCAATATAAAAAGCAGGACCTTCATGATTCTCAATGGTCACCTGTTGAAAACGGATATCTCTAACATTGCCTAAATAAAAACCACGGTTGTTCATATCCTCGATCCCTGTCATCATGGCAGGACGGCCGGGAATTGCATTCTTCGCCATGGAAATATCAATATTGGAAAATGTAATTTCAGCAATATATTGTTCTGCAAGTCCGTATAAGAACCCCGCTGCCGCATGAACCTGACGTGCCGTGATATCGGAAAAATGAATCCGTCTAAAGCACGGCGTTTCATCGGTAATTGGATAGGGATTTTTGTCCCAGACATATTTGTCTTTGCCCCGAGGGCCGCAGAAATAATAGAGATTCAGAATAAATGGACAAATCACATCTTCCATCACAATATTGCTAACGCGAATATCCTCGACGATTCCGCCGCGTCCCCGTCTTGATTTCAGGCGGATGCCCCGATCCGTTTGCTTGAACACACAATTGCTGATCGTGACATTACGGATATCTCCACTCATCTCGCTGCCCAGTACGACAGCGCCATGTCCATGCACCATCGTACAGTTGGTAATCGTTATATTTTCACAAGGAATCTTCTCCTTTGTATCTTCGGTTCCTGCTTTGATCGCAATACAATCATCGCCCACATCAATATTGCAGTTGCTAATACGAACATTGGAACAGGATTCGGGATTAATGCCGTCCGTATTGGGGGAATCCGCCGGGTTAAGAATGGACACATTGTCAATCGTGACGTTGTAGCAAGCGATGGGATTTACAGTCCAACTTGGGGAATTTTTCAACATAACATCTTTAATGGTGACCCGCTGACAACGATCAAAGCTGATTAATTTCGGTCTGGGGTACTGCAACTGCTCCGGATGATTCCGATGCTTTTCCCACCACGGCTGACCATTTCCATCCAAAGTACCGCTGCCTGTAATTGAAATATTTTCGAGGTTCTGCCCGTAAATGCACGAAGCACGTACTTCCCGCTGAACGCCTTCCCATCTGGACTCCACCACAGGATAATCCTCCGGGTCGGAACTAAAGGAAAGAACTGCACCGGGGCTTACATGCAGTTCAATGTTACTTTTTAAAAAGATAGCCCCTGTCAGATACGTACCTGAGGGAACAAAAATCGTTCCTCCCCCGGCATTGCTGGCCGCTTCAATCGCAGCCGTAATCGCTCCTGTTACTAATGTCTTGCCATCCTCAATTGCTCCATAATCTACAATGTTATACACTTGCATCTCGGTTCTCTCCTGTCTTTCATATTTTGTGGATACGAAAATGATTTATAGGCTGAACTTAAAAATACACTGGAAAACGGAGTAGGCGGAATGGTGCTGAACAAGCGTCAGCAGTCGCCTTTGCCCCCGGATTTTTACATTAAATAAATTGTTCAAGAAATCTGAGGGCAACAGCGATGGTAAGCACCATCCGCCTGCGTAGTGGCACTTCATGTACACTGATGTTCAACCTATATCCTTATTTTTTTGATTTCTTGTACGCTTCCTCATACTCAGAGATGATCTGTGATCCACCAGAATTTTTCCAGTTCTCTACGGCTGCTTTGAATCCGGCTTCATCGGTCTCACCCATAATAAATTTGAACGTAGCATCGGTAATAATTTTTTCAAGTTCAGTTCCTTTTTCATTGGCAGTTACAGAATCCAGAGGAACAGTTGGGTCCAAAACGGCAAAATCGTTATTTTCCTTGATTAATTGATTGGCTAGTTCCTTCTCAGGGTTGGCATCTTTTAACGTGTAAGTTACTTCACTCGGTCTGGAGCTTGCAAACGGCTGTACATCTGCTTGCCACAAATCGGTGTTAATAATTCTGAAAGCTCCTTCATTATCAATGTCATAATGAGTTCCCTTGATACCACCTGTCATGTCCATAAATACTTCTTCATCAATCAAATCATTGACAAATTGGAGCAATCTTTTCAATTGAGCTTCCGTCTTTACCTCGGATTTAGGAAATGCCAGCAAACCGCCAACTCCGCTGCCCTCGGACCAAATGTGATATTTACCGTCTCCATTGGAGATTTTGTTTACAGGCACCAGCTTAAGCCCCTTTTGCAAGCCTTGTGACAGATTTCTCAAGTTTGTGATATCCACCATTCCCGTATAAATTCCGGTTTTCCCTTGAGCAAATTGCTGCTGCTGATCAGTTTTAGCGGTTACGGCGAAATCCTTCGATATATACCCGTTCTTATATAATTTATTGGAATACTTTAACGTTTCCAAATATTGAGGTGTATCAAATTCCGGCGTAAACTTGCCATTCTCATCTACTTTCCAGCCATTAGGTGTGCCAAAATAAGAGCTTAAGGTTTTAAAGCTGCTGTAGCGCAGATCAGATCTGTCGCCAAAGCCTGTCGTATCCTTTTTGCCATTACCGTCCGGATCATCTTCTGTAAACGCTCTCGCAACTTCGTATAGCTCATCCAAGGTCGTAGGTACTTTAAGTCCTAAACGATCCAGCCAATCTTTGCGAATAACCAAGCCTGCTCGTGCCAAATTTTTCTGGAATGGAACTCCATACAGAACTCCCTCGATGGAAGCTGCATTTCTAACTTCGGGAGGTATCTTTTTTAAATTGTCATAATCGTCCAGATAGCTCCCTACATCCCAGAATAGACCTGATTTCAATGAACTTCGAACTGAAGAATTTGTCATCATCGTAAGAGTCACGATATCCGCCAATTCACCGGACGCCAGCGCTGTAGTGATTCTCTCTTCTTTCGATGCATCAGGAACCCAGTTGAACGTAATCTTGGAATTCGTGTATTTTTCAATTTTGTTCTTAATCGTATCTGTAGGTGGAGAGGCTGTGTGCAATACATTTAACCAGGTTAATTCCAGCTTTGAATTCGGATCATACGTTTGGTTGGCTTGATCTCCTGCTCCTTTTTCACCACAGGCTGCTAAAAAAATACTCATGACCATAAGTACGGCTAGAAGGCCCGATATCCCTTTTTTCATTGTGTTTGCTCCTTTTCTGATCGTATATTCATGCCATATCTTCCTCTTTCACCAGAACCTCTCGCTCTATTTTGCTAAACACCTGATGCGTCATCCACATCACGAGATAACCGATAATACTGGCTCCGGCAAAAGTCAGAATTCCTGGGTACAAGCCTAGAATCAATGTAAAAAGCGCGACAATCGCAACAAAAAGAACAAGTGTATATTGCAAATACGAAAACCCAATCACCACGGACATTCTGATTTTCAGCTTGATCCCTTTCCAATCATAATGAGCCAGTAACGGGAAAATGTACGCCAACGAGATGAGATACAAAAAGGCACCAATAAGCGTCACTACGCGAACATACCAGGACGAGACATTGACGATATCCACATAGAGCACGTAGCCCACGAGGCTGTAAATCGCTCCAATGATCGCCGCTTCTTTAAAGCTTTCTCTAAAGTAACGTACAAACGTGGAGAAAATGGCGACCTCCTCATTCCCCCGAATCCATTGCCTTAAAATACTGAGCATAGCGACAGTTGCAGGTCCCACGCCTATAAATCCCAAGCCCAGAATCGTCGCAACCGTCCACAGCAAATTAAGGTAAACCAGCCGGAGTAGGCGCATACACCATTTGTTCATGTTTTCTACAAACCGTACCATTCCGCATCCTTCCCGTCGTCATTAGTAAACGCCGTCTTCACCAAATTTCTTGGCCAGTCGATTGGAGCCCATGATCAGGATTAATCCCACCACGCCTTTAAAAAGTCCTACCGTCGTACTGAAGCTTAATTGTCCATTCTTTAAGCCCGCTGTATAAATGTAGGTGTCAAAGATTTCGGCAACCTCGCGGTTTAATGAGTTCAATAGCAGATACATATGCTCAAAGCCCAAATCCAGCGTGCTGCCGATTTTCAAAATTAACAACGTAATAATGACTGGGCGAATCGCAGGCAAGGTAACATGCCATGTTTTTCGGAGACGTCCGGCACCATCCATTTCTGCTGCCTCATACAGTTGCGTATCCACGACTGTAATCGCCGATAGATAAATGATGGTGGACCAGCCGAGTTCCTTCCAGATCACTTGCCCCATATAAACGGTACGCAACCATTCCGGGGAAGTTAAGAAGCTGATCTTCTCACCGCCTAGCGCAGCAATCATTTCATTCAGTACCCCGCCGTCTACGGTTAAAAATACATAGGAAATCGAAACAATGATGACCCATGACATAAAGTGCGGGATGTAGATAATCGTTTGGATGATATTTTTAAAAACAAGCTTCCTGACCTCATTCAGCATCAATGCCAAAATAATCGGTAATGGAAAGAAGATCACAATGTTGAGCGCAAACAAAACCAAGGTGTTACGTAATAGCATGAAAAACGTGGGCTCGGTAAATAAACGAATGAAATGCTTCATTCCTACCCACGGGCTGCCCGTGATTCCCAGAAAGGCTTGATAATCCTGAAACGCAATGACCAGGCCGCCCATAGGTAAATACTTAAAAATAATGAAGTACACCAGCCCGGGTAAAACCATCAGATACAGCAACTTATGTTTTTGCATACGTAAAAGATTTTCCGTCGTTCTGTTGTTCTTTTTCTTTTTCATATTCGGTTTCATGTTCGGTGCGGGGACACTTGAAACTTTCATTAGCTCGACCTCCTTCAAACGTTCCTGTATACGTTTTCAAGAGTACGTGATTTTTTGCGTTACGCATATAATCATCAAATGATAGCGTTTACAAAACCTTATATACCGCCTATTTTCCGGCTTTTCACCTTACCTAATGATTACTACACAACCTAATGATTACCCTCTTTTTTCCACGCTTAGGAGAACACCTCAAGATTTGATTATATACGGAATTCCGCCCTCTTGATACAGTTTACATGTAAACGATTACGAGGAGGTCAAACACTTGGCGCAAAAATCACTAAAAAAAGAATCGCTGGGCAGTCGTATTTTTACCATCGTAAACAGTACATTATTAATTCTCATTGCCCTCACTTGTCTCTTGCCTTTTCTGAATATCATCGCCAGCTCTTTTGCCTCAACCCAAGAAGTGGTAGCTAAAAAATTCATTTTGTTCCCTGTCACCTTTTCCCTGGATGCATATCGGTATATCCTGTCGACCCCAACGATTTTCAGAGGACTAGGGGTTTCGGTCGGAGTGACTGTCGTCGGTACCGTGGTGAGTATGATCTTTACGGCTTTTATGGCGTATGGATTATCCCGAAGATATCTACTTGGCCGAAATACGATTAACTTTATTGTCGTGTTTTCCATGTTGTTTAGCGGGGGAATGATTCCGACTTTCCTGGTGGTAAAAAGCATGGGGCTTATCAATTCGTATTGGTCTTTGATCCTTCCCGTGGCCATTAATGCATTTAACCTGATTATCATGCGTAACTTTTTTCAGGCGCTACCGGATGATCTGGAGGAATCGGCCAAGATGGATGGGTGCAACGATTTTGGCATTTTCTTTAAAATTATGCTTCCGTTAGCGATGCCTTCAATTGCAACCATTTCACTTTTCTACGCGGTGGCCTACTGGAATACGTATATGCATGCCATTCTCTATATTAATGATTCCGCCAAATGGCCTATTCAGGTCTTGCTTCGCCAAATTGTAATCGTTTCCAGTGGTATGCAGGCAGAAGGAACCTCTGTGGATGTCATCCCACCTGCGCAGACGATTAAGATGGCGGTCATTGTGGTTGCAACCGTTCCTATGCTAATCGTGTATCCATTTGTGCAAAAACACTTTGTCAAAGGAGCATTATTAGGGGCGGTAAAAGGATAAACTGCCCCTTGATTGCTAGTGAAGTTCAATTTAATTCGCTTGCTTCATCTTACGGTATGCTCCGGGCGTGACCTGCTCCTTCTTCCGAAACGAGCGGATAAAGTTCTGCGGATTATGATATTGCAATCGCTCGGCGATTTCTTTAATCGTCATATCCGTTTCAATGAGCCACTTTTTGCCCATTTGCAGCCGGTAGCCCATTAGATATTCGCTGAACGTCGTACCGTATTCTTTTTTGAAAATACTGCTTAAATAATTGGGATTGTAATGTAGACGGTCCCCAATGAGCTCCAGTGACAATTCCTGGTCATATTCAGCCCGGATCATGGCGGCAATTTTCTCGGAGAGACAGCGGAATTGCTGGTTTGTCTTCTCCTTCATGCTTTTTACCATAGGGGAAATGACTTGCTCCACCAGCATACGCTCGATCTCTTCCGGATTACGAATGTCCAGCAGCCGATGGTACAACGCATGATTGTTCTGCGTCAGCAGCACTTCAATCCCTAACAGCTGCTCTAATTGAATAAGGTTATTCACAAACCGCACCAACAGCACCTCAAAGTTCATGGAATGATTGTTTTTTGTCATTATTTCTCCCAATAAGGAATGTACGGTTAGACGTACTTGCTCTTCATCTCCTATTCGAATGGCGTCAAACAGCTGTGATTCCATTTCCGTCGGATAATGAAGCAGCACCGGGCCTGAAATGACTGTGGAAATGTCTTCATAAAATATAATGGATTCTTTGCCTAAATTTAAACGGTGGTGCAAGGCTTGCTTACTCATCTCACAGGCTTCCTTGCTTTCTAACAAATTGTCATACAATTTACTAATGCCGATACTGATGGATACATTCAAATACTCTTTTACGGTTCGAATTAAAAGGGTGGCATCATCCAGCACTTGCTTGTTTATTTCCTGTTCATTCTTTCCTGTAAACATTAAAATGGTCGCCTGAATGTCATCGTTCAAAATGATGGGAAGCATTCGCTGCTGCTCTGGAATGGTTTCTTCTACGATTTTGTTAATAGCCAGCAGTAAAACGTCCTTATCCGAGGGCTCCCGATCTCCCAGATTATCCAGTTGAATCAACAGGGTAATATACATTTGGTTCTCCAGTTGCGGATAGCCCAAACGTGGCATTTTTCGTACCAATTCCTCTGCTGAAATACGCCTGCGAAACAGGTTAAGAATCAATTGGGTTTCAAGCTGTGGCATTTCGGACTGAATGAGGCTTTCCAGGCTTTCCTTTTCCGTTACAATGCTGTCAATGGAATCAATAATCCAGTCAATTTCATTTTTGGAAGGCTCATTTTTGAACGAAAAATTAGGATTTTTAGGCAGGCTGCGTTTAATTTGCTGGAATGGCTTTGTAAAATAGACGGCTATGATATACGCCACCACCACAATCAAGAGTGTAAGTACAAGTACCATCGTGATGATCCCGAATTTGGTCGTTTGGAATGCATTCGAAATCTCCTTTTTATCTAATACCGTTAAATACATCCAGTTGTTATAAGCAGACTTGGCATAAATGACTTGCTGAGCAGGCTGATTCTTCGTTTTTTCCAGTGTCAACATGCCTGAATTGTCGGTTGTATCCGTAGCCTCTGAAATGTGCTGAAGCTGCTGGGTGGTCAATAATTGTTCAACGGGTTCTGTTTCGTACATTAAATCGCCTTGTTTATTCAGAATAAAAACGGCCATGTGATCCTCTGCTTGAATTGTACGATTTAACGTTTGTAACGAAATATCCGACAGCGCAATGGCTTGCTTCTTTTTGGAGAATACAGGCAAAGTATTTACAAAGCGGATTCCCTTGTCTGTTTTAATCCAGAATAGCCCTTGATCCTGATGGTCGATATAGGTTTTAAATAGCTTCTCCCGTTCTGTTTTCGTCAAATAGGACAGGCTTCCATTGGAGATTTTCCAATTCTGATCCAGGCTAATCAGTGAATATTCTGTTCCTTCTAATCCCATCGTAGCAATATAATTGAGTTGCGAATTCACATTCCGATACGCTACAAAATCTTTTTCTGTAATGGGATGTTTTACGACTTCATCAAATGAACTGGTCGTACTATACGTATTAAAAGCATATTCAATCGTTTGGATTTTCTGCTCCAGACTGTTTTTGATCTGCGTCATGTAGCTTTGTTTACTGTTGGAAACCCTTTCCAAAACTGAGCTAATTGTTGTAAAATAGATGTAGCTGCCGAAGCTGGCCACCAACCCTATTCCCAAAACCAGAATCGTAATAAAAATGGTGTAGAATATCCTGCCTTTTTTCATTGCGCTCCCCCTTTGGTTCTATGCATCACACCAAAATTATAGCGCTTTCACAACAAGGTTTAAATCATTTTTTTCACGTGTGCATTTATTTAAAAAACAAACCTGGAGCTTAAGCCCACTCTTCAAGCAGAAATGTTAAATACCATTACGTCCGTCCCATCACATTTTATGTTCATCTGGATTAGCTTGCAGAATTTAAAAAAGGAATTTGGAGGTACCTTATGTTACACGTTGTTAGTCATAAAGAACAGATTGTAAAAGAAGAATTTCCAGCAGACACTTCCTTTCTCTCCCTCTATCCAGCAGCGGCCCATGAAGCTCGCCCTTTTATATTGGTACTGCCCGGCGGTGGCTACGAGCACTTGGCCCCACATGAGGGAGAACCAATAGCTCGGTGGTTGAATGATTTAGGTATCCATGCAGGTGTGCTGCATTATCAAGTCGGAGACTTTGAGGTCGATTCCTTGTTGGAGGATGTGGAATATGCCCTGAGGTGGATTCGTCAAACGCCTAAGGACTGGCAAGTGATTAAGGATCAGGTCGGTCTGGCTGGATTTTCAGCAGGCGGGCACTTGGCCTCCATCGTCGCCACCAGAGGGGCGGAAAAACCGGATCTTCTGCTGTTGGGATACCCCGTGATTACGTTTCATGATGCTTATACGCATATCGGAAGCCGCACTCATTTTTTAGGTGAACAGCCGACACAGGAGCAGCTTTACGCCTTTTCATCCGATCAACAAGTGACTTCACAGACCCCTCCAACTTTTATTTGGACAACGGCCAATGACGCCACCGTTCCGGTCGAAAACAGCTTGTTGCTGGCTTCCGCATTATCCAGAGAAGGCATTCCATTTGAGCTGCATGTATTTGAGGAAGGGCGACACGGCTTGGGACTGGCTGAAGATAACCGCGAGTGCCAGCAATGGCTCTCTCTTGCGGAAAAGTGGCTCCAAAAGCATAGCTATGTTACGGAAGGACAGCGGATAACATCTAGGCTGTTTATCGCTGGCGACTCCACCGCAGCCCAAAAAGGAGCTACCGAAAAACCGATGACAGGCTGGGGCGAATACTTGCAATGCCATTTTGGTCCGTCTGTTCATGTGGACAATCGCGCAGTTAATGGACGAAGCACTAAATCTTTTATAGCGGAAGGTCGATTGGCTCATATTGAAAAGGATTTTCGAGCCGGTGATTATCTGTTTATTCAATTTGGACACAACGATGAGAAAAAAGAAGATCCCACCCGCTATACCGATCCTGACGGGGACTATCGTCAAAACTTAATTCAATGTATCGAGTCTGCTCGGGAGCGTGGTGGAATTCCAGTGCTGTTGACCTCTGTAAGCCGCCGCCGCTTTACCGCAGATGGAGAACCTGATCCGCTTGCTGTGGGAGCCTATCCCGCAGCAATGAAGCGAGTAGCGGAGGAAACCCAGACACCGCTGCTCGATATTTTTAAAGCTTCTCAGCAGCTTTATCGGGCCATGGGAGAAGAAGGGTCCAAGCAGCTATTTATGCATTTGCCTGAAAAAGCACATCCGAATTACCCCGCTGGCGTAACAGATAATACTCATTTTTCTGATGAAGGAGCGCGTCAGATCGCCAAGTTGGTCGCTGAGGCAATTAGCAAATGTACGGAATTGCACGCCTTAAAGCAGCTCATGCGCATGGAAGGAACGAATCAAGATAGCGGTGAAAGGCATTTACACCATCTTGTAAACTGACACACATAGAACAAGAAGATAAAAGGATGAAAAACGGACTTGGGGCTGAATACTCCGATGTCCGTTTTTTATTCCGTGTGGATCAAATACTATACAGCTAGGAGAATAGTTCAAAAGGACGGTAAGTTAAAAAGTAAATACTTAAATTATTATATTTTAATGATTTTGCATTTTATAGGACTTTAGAATCATTTTATTGTATATTTTGAGAACATTTGTCGAATGAAGTGAAATCAACAATTTTACATGGTATATTTCGGGAACTTATATCATACATCAGGAGGAATTTTTTATGAATACTAAGAAAATATTATTATCAACGGTTATGTCTTTGGGGCTCATTGGTAGTATCATCGTCCCTAGTGCGTCCGCAGCAGTAGGTCCTTCGCCGATAATTACGCCTATTGTAGAAGTTAACGGAGTATACTACAGAACTGCTACGTTACCGCGAAATTATTCCTATGCGCTGTCAAATTACCCGGGGGATACTTATAAAGTGGCAAGTGGAAATGTAACAGTCTCCGCTTCTGGCGTGGTAACAACCACTACTGCAACAACCGCAAGAGTCGAAATTTATGGCGGTAACGGTAAATTGAGAATGGTGTACACTGTTAAGGTTCTCTAAGATTGGAGTAAGTGTTCCTGGGAATGTGGAGTCAACCATCATTATCAAAATGGTGATTTGGTAGCGAGTTTTTTAGGCGCTTTGTTAAGCGATTTCGAGATTATCACATGAAGCACTGTCCATTTATTCGGGCAGTGCTTCTTTTTTTGAATGCCAACGCAACTATTATCATTTGTACATCCACCAGCAGTAGCTAATTTGAATAATTTGTTTAAGTAAATTAGGCGTTTGCCTGTATTAAATATTTTATTGTAAGGTGGTGGTTAATTTTAATGCAATCTTTTTGGGTTTATTACTCCCCTGTCGCTATTCAATTCGGTGCTCGTCCCCCTCTATATCCAGAATTAATTAAGCAACTCTACTTAGGTAAAGAAGTAAATGTTTTTATTAAACCAAGGAGTTCTGATTAAAGGTAAAATTACTGATGTTTGGGATTCAACCGATGTTGCAATGGGTGGCCTTACGGATATGTATTTATAACAGATTATATGGAGCCTTCAAAACCCAAATTTTACAACCTTAATATATAGATATACAACAACTGATGATATTATAACGATTGCTTCGGCAGGGCAGCTTGTTATATCTGGTGGAAGTACATCTGGTAGTAGTATCGGATTAACCCCTTAAATTTTTGGACACTAGCACTCTCTTGCTCATCCAGACTTCGTTTTTGAAATTTTACACGAACTTCTCGGATCGGAATCGGTTTCGTCTGGTTCTTCTCATAAAACTGAGACGGCGACAAATCGCCAATGCTGGAATGAATTCTTCGCTCATTATAAAAATGAATGAATTTGGCGACGGCTTCGTAAGCTTCGCTGTACGTTTCAAAGTCGTAGCGAGCCAAGCATTCATCTTGCAATAGCCTATGAAAAGATTCGATGTGAGCGTTCATATTCGGCGTTCGTGGAGGAATGCGTTCGTGCTCATGGTAAGCGACCACCGAACGGTCGTAAACTTCGAGACAAGACTGGATAAAGAAGAACCTATCTTCACCTGCAATATAACCATACTTAATGTCCGTCTCAAACAGCTGGTTTGAATTCGTAATGATCCGGTTCCGTGCCAACTTCCGTGGGTAAGACGAGCTCACTTTTCGCTGCGGCCGTAGGATATTCAGTTCTTTGCACAATCGATAAACCTTCTTTTTTGTTAATGATGAGGTCATCATCCCGGCGAAGGTATTCTTCTCAAAAAAATACTTTATTATTGGCTCAAAACAAAAACCAGTGCTTGACGAAATAATAAGTTAAACATGGAAAATATCTACTAATCCTGTAGTGTTGTAAGTCCTAGTTCATATAGATGTAACACCCGTAGCCCATAAACAATGCTGTCCGCTCTGTCAAACCGATGAATTTGTAATACGGAAAGGAATCAATACTCCGCGCCTCGTTCGCCATCTTCCGGCGTTTGGAAAAAAGATAGTTCTTGTAGTTCCGACGATTCGAATGTACTGCTCGTCCTGTGGGGCTGGTTTTGTCTGGGCGTATGACTTTGTGGGAGCCAAAAGACGATACAGTCACCTCTTTCGAGAATGGTCTGCTGAGCAAGCTTTTGGCTCCACTGCTAAACATACTGCCCGGTCTTAAGAGGTGACAAAAAGCAGATGACATAATAATCTTTCGATCCGATTCAGTTCCCTATCCCTCAATACCAAAAAACGCTGATTCTCCTAATTCCCAATACCTTTAGCGTCAGCATTCAAAGGCGGTCGGCTGAGAAAAAGTAGAGTATACGCAACAGCTTTTGTTTTACAAGGGATAAAAAGAGCAGGGAGGGTACCTTCACTGCTCTCTTATTAAATTTATTTAAAACTTCAATCCTGACCAAGAACCAACTTTAGTTTTTCCTCCCGCAGTCTTAAGCCATTTACCCAATAAATTTTTGTGTTGAGATTCAACTTCGATCCATAGTTCCTTGTTTACTACCCATATTGCAAATTTTATTCTTGTTACTATGCTTGTAGAAAAAGTACCTTCAATTCTATTTTTGTCTCTATTCAATACAAACTTTTGAACAGGTATTCCTGCAACTTTTGGCGTTACTTCGATTTGGCATTCATGTACCGTGTAACTTACCGATCCTATCGAAATACTAGCTTCTCCAGAATAAAGGAGATTACCTTTGCCTCCAGTTACGGCACAATTTTGAGGTGTTGGTGTTGGTGTTGGTGTTGGTGTTGGTGTTGGCGTTGGTGTTGGTGTTGGCGTTGGTGGAGGAGTACCACCGCTTAACACTTCTAAGCCACTCAATTCATCAGGAAGATAACTTAGATTTCCATAGTTTACTCCTGTTCTGTCACTAATAATATTAATTAACTGGACTCGGTTTGTATTCGAATCATAATCCCCTACTGTGGCGGTAATTGTCCCGGTTATATTGGGTACAGTCGTTCGGATTTTTTTGCCCTTTAGATTTTTCACTTCGGGCAAGGTAATAAGCTGAAGAGATCTGACAGATGAAATAAAATTTCGCTTTCCTTTTTTTCTTAATTGTTGAGCCGGACTTTTACGGGAAGTTTTCGAGTTCCCCACTTTATTCTTCACAATCACCACTCCTTAGCGCTGATCAATATGATGGTTAACTACATGCTTAGCTTATAAAGTCATAGTTAAAAATGTCCGGGCAATTTTTACTTTATTTATGTCATAAACTTAAAAATACTTCGACGAATGAATGAATAGGTATAAATAAGGACTTCTACTAACATCTGAAAGTGATTTACAAGATGGAAACTTAAATAGTGATCCTCGTATAAGTCTTTATATTTAATCAAACTTTTTGAAAAAGGAAGAATTGCATTGAATAATTCATCTATGAGGACCTTTTTATCCATAGAAAGGATAACTTTGAAGACACATTTCCAAAAAGAATACCATCCATACGATTTAGTCCCTGTGCTACTCTTTTCCTATCAGTCTACAAACAACAAAAAAACCCTTGCTAAGCAAGGGTTTTTGAGGAAATGGGCCCTGAGGGACTCGAACCCCCGACCAATCGGTTATGAGCCGACCGCTCTAACCAACTGAGCTAAGGGCCCTCAAAAAAATCTGTATATTCACGCTACATTTACATAAAACAGCGGCGTTAATTAATATACAACATTTTCTTGTGTTTCGTCAATAGTTTTCCGAAAATTTTTCTTTTTTAATTTATTTTTATGAATCTAGGGAATAAATCGAACGCCATAACGTCCTTTGCGCGAGCGGTACACCTCCACTGCGCGGGGATCGTTGTAGCCGTACATCCAGCCGTCGTGCTCCAGCCTTTTTGCCAGACATCCTGCCTGAAATTTGGTCGTGTACAGTCTGCCGTAGTAAATCCAATACATCCGAACTCCCTCTTTTCACATGATGGTAGGAGTTAGTGTAACCGGATCGAATTCGATTTACACAGCCTGAGTTATAACAATCTACAACGGTTAGCAACAAGTATGAGTCGCTTTAATAAATGGCCCCGTTGCACTCAATATGCTAAGCCTTATTTGCCAAAGGAGGCCGGGTCCTGACGCCAGGAACGCAGCAGTTCCATCTCTTCCTCCTGAATCGTTCCTTCACGCAAGGCAACGTCCATCAGGGCCGTGTAGTTGGACAAGCTTTGCAGCTTCACCCCTGCTTCTGCAAAGGCTTGAGTCGCTTTATCCAACTGGTAGCTGAAAATAGCGAGTACAGCTAACGGCTGGGCGCCTGCTTGCTCTACGGCCTGTGCTGCTTTGATGGAGCTGCCGCCAGTCGAGATGAGATCCTCGATAACAATAACCTTTTGTCCCTCACTAATCCGACCTTCGATTTGGTTCTCTTTGCCGTGTCCTTTGGCTTTGTCTCTTACATATGCCATCGGCAGATTAAGCTTTTGCGCCACCCAGGCAGCATGAGGAATCCCCGCTGTAGCCGTGCCTGCAATGACTTCGGTTTCAGGGTATTGCTCACGAATCACAGCAACGAACGAATCAGCAATCAGCTCGCGCACCTCCGGGTAGGACATGGTCAGGCGATTGTCACAGTAGATAGGCGATTTAATGCCGGATGTCCATGTAAAAGGCTGCTGCGGACGCAGCGCTACCGCCTGAATACGTAACAGATGGGATGCAATTTGCTCGGGTATATTATTTAATGTAGTCATACTTGGATCATCTCCTCAATAATGTGTTCCGCTGCGGCACGTGGGTCTGCTGCAGCCGTAATGGGCCGTCCAACGACGATGTAGCTGCTGCCTTGGGCGATAGCTTGTCCGGGTGTCACTACACGTGACTGGTCGCCTGTAGCGCTGCCTACCGGACGTATACCGGGGGTAATCGTTTTGAAGTCAGGTCCGCATACAGCGCGGATCGCAGGCACTTCCAATGGGGACGCCACTACTCCGTCCAATCCCGCCTCACGAGTCAGTTGTGCGTATCGAACGACCACATCCTGTACTGTACCGGGAATGCCTATCTCCTTATTCATGGTTGTCTGGTCCGTACTGGTCAACTGTGTAACTGCTATAATGAGCGGCATGGCAAGTGAACCGTCTGCCAAAACAGCGGCTTCGGCCCCAGCCTTGGCGGCTGCCATCATATTTCGCCCTCCGGCAGCGTGTACGTTAAACATATCCACACCCAGGCGGGTGATGCTCTCCGCACCTCCCCGTACGGTGTTGGGGATATCATGCATTTTCAAATCCAGAAATACGGAGTATCCTCTCGACTTTAGCTGCTCTACAAAAGCTGGCCCTGCACTATAAAACAGCTGCATGCCTACTTTTATATAACAGGGAATACCCTCCAGCTGTTGAATGAGCCGCTCCGCCTGCTGCGCATCTGGATAATCTAACGCGACCATCAGCCGTCCTGCCATCTGCTGAAATGCTTCGTTCACCATCCTGCACCCCTTTTCACGTCAATTCGGGTATATTTGCCCGTGATAAAGGACATCCGTCAGCCGAAGCTGATGATGTCCTTTCCTGTACTACTTATTTTTCATCCTCTATTCGTATCGTGTTAGTGGCTCAGAACCGGCATGGATTCGGATGTAAAGTTAATCGTCTCCAGCATTCTCAGCAAAGCGCGTACGGTATCCAGCGAGGTCATGCAGACGATGCCGTTCTCAACCGCTTCACGGCGGATGCGGAATCCGTCACGCTCTGGCGTTTTCCCCTTGGTCAGCGTATTGAAGACGAAGTTGGCTTCACCTGTGCGGATCATATCCAAGATGTTCGGGGTTCCCTCACTCAGCTTGTTGATCGTCTTCACTGGAATGTTAGCCTGCTCCAGCGCAGCCGCCGTTCCACCTGTTGCAATAATTTTGTAGCCCAGTCTGTAAAAGCCCTGCATCAACTCGACTGCTTCTTCTTTGTCCTTATCCGCCACCGTGATGATGATCGCTCCGGTAGATGGGATTTTCATACCAGCACCTACGAGTCCTTTGTACAGCGCTTTGGCGTACTGAATGTCGCGTCCCATCACTTCACCCGTCGATTTCATTTCTGGCCCCAGGGTCGGCTCTACACGGCGCAGCTTGGCAAAAGAGAATACCGGAACCTTGACCGAGACATAATTACTCTCAGGCCATAGCCCTTCTGTATAGCCCGCATCCTTGAGCTTGCCGCCCAAAATGGCCTGTGTCGCCAGATTCGCCATCGGGATATTCGTGACTTTGCTCAGGAAAGGAACTGTCCGCGAGGAACGCGGGTTGACCTCGATCACATACACCTCGTCTTGATGAATGACGAACTGGATGTTTACCAGACCGATCGTTTTCAATTCCTTGGCGATGCTGATCGTGATTTCCACGATTTTTTGCTTCAGCTCGTCGGACAAGTGCTGCGGCGGATACACCGCGATAGAGTCGCCTGAGTGAACTCCAGCCCGTTCCACATGCTCCATAATGCCCGGCACCAGTACCGTATCACCGTCACAGATAGCGTCAACCTCAACTTCTTTGCCCAGCATGTAACGGTCGATCAGCACCGGATGTTCAGGGTTGATTTTAACGGCTTCTTCCATATACCGTAGCAATTCTGCATCGGAGTAGACGATTTCCATCGCCCGTCCGCCGAGGACATAGGATGGACGCACCAGCACCGGGTAGCCCAGCGCCTGCGCAGTTCCTACCGCTTCATCTACCGAGATGACCGTGTTGCCTTTAGGCTGTGCAATAGCCAGACGTGACAGCAGCCGCTCAAACTTTTTCCGATCTTCCGCTTCGTCGATACTTTCCAGACTCGTACCCAAAATATTCACGCCTGCCGCACTAAGCGGAGCTGCGAGATTAATGGCCGTTTGACCGCCGAACTGGACGATAACGCCAATCGGTTTTTCCTGCCCGATGACATTCATAACATCCTCGAAGAAAAGCGGCTCAAAGTAGAGACGGTCGGATGTGTTAAAGTCCGTAGATACCGTTTCTGGGTTGTTATTGATAATTACTGCTTCGTAGCCTGCTTTTTGAATGGCCCATACCGCATGTACGGTGGAGTAATCAAATTCAATCCCTTGCCCGATCCGAATCGGCCCGGAGCCGAGTACGATGACTTTCTCTTTATTAGATGGAATCACTTCGTTCTCCACCTCATAAGAGGAATAATAGTACGGCGTAGTGGCTTCAAACTCGGCTGCGCATGTATCTACCATTTTATAGACAGGACGCAGGTTGTGACTCAGACGGAACTCACGTACCTCGCGCTCGGTTGTCATGCTACCACCCGGTTGGCCCAGACTGCGAACCTCGGCGATGGAGCGGTCCGTAAAGCCATTACGTTTGGCCTGATAGAGTGTTTCGTAGGTCAGTTCGGACTCTTCAGCCATTTTAGCTTCGAACTTGACGATGCCCTCTACCTTGTCAAGGAACCACCAGTCAATTTTCGTTAAATCCTGAATTTCCTGCTGCTCCCAGCCACGACGGAATGCCTCAGCTACCAGGAACAAGCGCTCATCATCTGCTTTAATCAGGCGCTCCGTGAGTACCTCATCCGACAGTTGATCGGCCCCCTTAAGATGCAGACGATGTACACCGATTTCCAGCGACCGTACCGCTTTGTGGATGGACTCTTCGAACGTGCGTCCGATAGCCATCACTTCGCCAGTTGCTTTCATTTGCGTGCCCAGCTTGCGGTTGGCAGAAATGAATTTATCGAACGGCCAGCGCGGTATTTTGCTCACGATGTAATCCAGAGTAGGTTCAAAGCAAGCATACGTTTGTCCCGTTACCGGATTCACGATTTCATCCAGCGTGTAGCCCAGTGCGATTTTGGCAGCCATTTTAGCAATCGGATATCCAGTCGCCTTGGAAGCCAGCGCTGAGGAACGACTCACCCGCGGATTTACTTCAATGACATAGTATTGATAGCTGTGTGGATCAAGCGCAAACTGCACATTACATCCGCCTTCAATATTGAGGGCGCGGATAATTTTCAGGGAAGCGGAACGCAGCATCTGGTACTCGCGATCTGACAGCGTCTGACTCGGCGCTACAACGATACTGTCGCCAGTATGTACGCCGACCGGATCAAAGTTTTCCATATTGCAGACAACGATACAGTTATCGTTGCCATCACGCATGACCTCATACTCGACTTCCTTCATGCCTGCGATGCTTTTTTCCACCAGACATTGTCCAATTGGACTGTAACGCAAGCCAGAGCTTACCGTCTCACGCAGTTCTTCTTCGTTCACACAGATCCCGCCGCCTGTTCCACCCAGCGTATAAGCCGGACGGACGATAATCGGATAACCGATTTCGTTAGCAAAATCCAGTGATTCCTCCAACGTTGTAACAATGACGCTCTCAGGTACAGGCTGTTCCAGCTCACGCATCAAATCGCGGAACAAGTCACGGTCTTCGGCTTTTTCAATCGAAGTCAGCTGTGTTCCCAGCAGCTTGACGTTTTCACGCTCCAGCACTCCGGCACGAGCCAGTTCCACCGCCATATTCAGTCCTGTTTGTCCTCCCAGTGTAGGAAGCAGACCATCCGGACGCTCTTGTCGAATAATTTGTGTTACAAAATCAAGTGTAATCGGCTCGATGTATACTTTGTCCGCCATGTTCGTGTCCGTCATGATGGTTGCCGGGTTACTGTTGATCAGCACTACCTCGACGCCTTCTTCTTTGAGCGCTTGACAAGCTTGTGTACCAGCGTAATCGAATTCCGCAGCCTGACCAATCACGATAGGTCCGGAACCAATTACGAGTATTTTTTTAAGTTCTGTATTTTTCGGCATATTAGCGCTCTCCTCTCACTGCGGCGGCGATAGCAGCCTGACGCGGTTGCTTTGGATGATTTCTTTTGTGCTCACGGATCATATCCAGAAAACGGTCAAACAGGTAGCCATTATCATAAGGTCCTGGTGCAGCCTCCGGATGATATTGCACCGAAAACGCGGGATACTTGGTATGCTTAAGGCCTTCAATCGTTTTATCGTTGTTATTAATATGCGTCACTTCAAGCTCGGTTCCTTGGATTGAATCCTCATTCACCGTGTAGCCGTGATTTTGTGAAGTAATGAAGCAGCGTCCGCTCTCCAGTTCCTTCACCGGATGGTTACCACCGCGATGTCCGAATTTCAGCTTCTCCGTATCCGCTCCCGAAGCTAAGGCAAACAACTGGTGTCCCAGGCAAATTCCGAAGATCGGATATTCCCCTAGCAGTTCAGACACCGTGCGTACGGCATGCGGTACATCTTTGGGATCTCCAGGGCCGTTGGACAACTGAATTCCGTCCGGGTCCAAGCGGCGAATTTCCTCTGCCGTTGTATCATGTGGAACAACAACCACATCACAATCCCGTTTATTCAGCTCGCGCAAGATACCGCTCTTAGCGCCATAGTCAATCAGTACGATCCGCTCCCCGTTGCCAGGGCTGCTATACGGATGAGGTGTAGAGGTCAATGGAACCTGATTACGCAGTTCTTCAATCGTCAGGTCAGCCATCATTTCTTTCAGTTCTTCCACAGGCTGACTGCCTGTCGTCAAAATGCCCTTCATCGTGCCGTGATGGCGAATAATCCGGGTAAGCATGCGGGTGTCGATGTCGCTAATGCCAATGATGCCATATTCCTTCAGCAAATCGCCCACGCTGTATTGAGCACGCCAGTTACTTGGCGCAGGCTCGTAATGTCGAACAGCAAAGCCGTGAACATAAGGCCGTACTGATTCAAAGTCATCCCGAGTAATTCCGTAATTGCCAATCAGCGGGTAAGTCATCGTTACGATTTGTCCGCAATAAGAGGGATCGGTCAGTACCTCCTGGTAGCCTGTAATCCCTGTGTTGAAAACGACCTCGCCTGTTTTTTCACCGTCCGCACCAAATGCTGTGCCTGTAAACAGCGTGCCGTCCTGAAGCAACAATCTTGCCTGCATCCCGTCTCACTCCTCTGTATGATTTCCTGCTATAAGGTTCTATTTTTTAGTGGTTTGTATTTATTTCACTTCGTCAGCAGACCATACCAGTCTGCCGTCTACCCAAGTTTTCACTGGCCAGCCTTTAAGTTTCCAGCCTGTAAAAGGAGTGTTGCGTCCTTTGCTGGCGAATGTTTGCGGATCAACGGCCTGCTCCTGCTCCAGATCAATCATGGTCAGGTCGGCGGGTGCTCCTTCTTCCAAGCGCCCTGTAGCGAGGCGGAAGACACGCGCCGGATCAGCCGTCATACGCCGTACCAGAAAGTCCAGCGTCCATTGTCCGGTAGCTACAAATTTCGTGTACAGCAGCGGGAAGGCCGTTTCGAAGCCAACGATACCGAAAGGTGCCAGCTCCAAGCCTTTAGCCTTCTCTTCTTCGCTGTGTGCCGCATGGTCGGTCACGATGATGTCGATCGTACCGTCCTCCAGTCCCTCGATGCAGGCCTGCACATCACGCGGGGAGCGCAGCGGAGGATTCATTTTCCAGTTTGCATCCAGCCCCGGAATGTCTTCATCCGACAATACCAGATGGTGTGGACATACCTCAGCCGTTACCTTGATGCCAAAAGATTTCGCGTGGCGGATCAACCGCACAGACTGCTCCGTGCTGACATGGCATACATGATAGTGTGCCCCGGTTGCCTCGGATAGTAAAATGTCCCGTCCGACGTGAATCGCTTCGGATTCGTTCGGAATGCCTTTAAGTCCGTGACGCTTGGCAAATTCGCCGTCTGTCACCGCTGCTCCTTCAACAAGCGTGTTATCTTCACAGTGAGCAATAACCGGCATATCCAGCGCTTTGGCTCGCGCCATGGCGTCCTTCATCATTTGCGCGCTTTGCACCCCGACACCATCGTCAGTAAAGCCGATTGCGCCTGCTGCTTTGAGCGCTTCAAAGTCCGTCAGCTCGCGGCCCAACTCGTTTTTCGTAATGGCTGCGTAAGGAAGTACCTTGGCAAGCCCGGCGTCCTGCCCCTTTTTCAGTACCAGCTGAACCGTATCCGCATTGTCTGTCACCGGGCGTGTGTTCGGCATGCAGGCAATCGTCGTAAATCCACCTTTCACCGCCGCGCGGCTGCCCGTTTCAATCGTTTCTTTATATTCAAAGCCAGGTTCTCTCAGATGCACATGCATGTCGATTAAACCGGGAATCACCAGCTTGCCTTGGGCGTCGATTTTTTCGACTTGGCTCTCCTGCTCGGATGCCCCTTCTTCCACGAGTAGACTAACTCCAGCGTCCGCATTTACGATTGCTAGGATTTTTCCGTCCGCGATCAGAATAGATTTCAGTTCAGCTTCGCCCTGTTCGTTCAATACGCTTGCGTTCATAATTAATTGGTTCATCTAAAAAGTTCCTCCGCTCAGGTTTTCTGCAACTTTTGCCGCTGCTTGTTATGCTTTGCTTTAACCGTTACCAATGCTAGTTCCGCGATCCTGCTGACAGCTTCTACAGCTTCTACAGCTTCATTGCCCGTTCCATAACCGCCATGCGAATTGGAACCCCGTTTGCCATCTGCGGGAAAATCCGTGATTGTTCGCTTTCCACGACTGCACTGTCGATTTCCACATTCCGGTTCACTGGAGCCGGATGCATAATGATCGTTCCAGGTTTAAGGTTGGCTGCTCTTTGCTCTGTTAAGCCGTACTGCTCGCGATACTCATCCGCTGAGCGCAGCATTCCTTCAGCGTGCCGTTCCAGCTGTACCCGAAGCATCATGACTACGTCTGCCTGCAATGCCTCTTGCATCGGTACATAAGGCGCGTGCGCCGCAAGATCAGATGCCTGCATATTATCCGGCGCGCAGAAGCTAACCTGAGCTCCAAATTTTTGCAAGGCCCACAGATTCGAGCGAGCCACACGGCTGTGCAGAATGTCTCCAATGATGGATACTCGCAAGCCTTTTAGCTCGCCGAAAGTCTTGCGCATCGTGTATAGGTCCAGCAACGCCTGCGTTGGATGCTCGTTGTTGCCATCACCAGCGTTTACCAGTGGGACACTGACCTTCTCAGCAAGCTCCTGCAGCACTCCGGCTGGCTTCAGCCGAATGACTCCTGCGTCGATGCCCATGGATTCAAGCGTGCGCACCGTGTCGTAGATGGATTCCCCTTTTTCTACACTGGAGGCCGCAGCGGAAAAGTTTAAAACCTGAGCGCCTAAGCGTTTTTCCGCCATTTCAAAAGAAAAGCGGGTGCGGGTGCTGTTTTCAAAAAACATGTTGGCCGCAAAGCGTGATTGCAGCACTGGAACCAGCTTTTCCGGCTGTGATTCCCAATAATGAGCCCGATCCAGAATGGACTCGATTTCATTTCGGCTAAGTTCTTTTAATCCGAGCAGGCTGCGTTCTCTAAGTTGACTGGTTGTTGTAATCATGCCTGTTCCCCCCGGTTCTGATTGATCGTCACTTCGTCCTTACCGTCCGTCTCCTGAAGCGCAACTACGATTTCCTCGGATTTGGAGGTTGGGATATTCTTGCCGATGTAATCCGGACGAATCGGAAGCTCGCGGTGTCCGCGATCTGCCAGCACCGCCAGTTGGATCATTTGCGGTCGTCCGCAGTGCATCAATGCGTCCATCGCCGCGCGAATGGTACGGCCTGTGTACAGCACATCGTCGAAGAGAATGACTTTCTTATCATGAACCGATACGTCAGCGGGATTCATCAAAAGCTCTTTTCCATTTCCCTTGGCTTCGGCATTGTTCCCCCGGTCATCGCGGTAAGCTGTGACATCCAGCTCCCCCCATGGAATTGGAGCGCCCTCAATTTCAGCGATTTTTGCAGCGAGACGCTGCGCCAGATGAACCCCTCGCGTTCGAATGCCTATCAGCACACAATTGTCAATACCTTTGTTTTTTTCCAAAATTTCATGTGCAATCCGTGTCAAAGCCCGGCGAATCGCAATTTCATCCATCAGTACATGTGTTTCATTACTCATGCTTCCAGCCTCCTCAGGTTATGTTCCCTTCAGACCTGGTCCCGTGTTCGGATACAAAAAAGACTCCTTGCCCAAGTTTGGCAAGGAGTCTCGTATGAACAGTCTTCCACCGTTCTCCGATCTCTCGGATACACTGAAGACATACCGCCGCAGCGGATGCACTGATCAGTGATCCATTCACGTTACCTTGCCAGCCTCACGGGACTGATTTAAAGGTGCTATTCAGGATTTTCTTTATCCAGCTTCTCATAGTGAAAGATGGCAAGCCATCTTTTGGACAAAGTTCATCGCAACTACAAGAAGTATGACAGATTGAAAATCACGTGTCAACACCTGTTCAACCGGAGCCACCGGAAGCACTTAAATAATTATACATCTTTTCTGTATAATTATCCATAGTTGTTTTTACATATACCTTGCCCAATAACAAAAAATAACCGCCATTTAGGCGGTTATGCTTAATCATTATTCAGGTTTGTGAATACGAATGCAATTTGTGATGGTTTACCGACTGCGTAAGGATGCCAATACATCTTCCATATCGGGAGGAATCGGCCTGCTGAACTCCATGTACTCTCCAGTGGTGGGATGCTTAAAACCCAATACCGCGGCATGCAGTGCCTGACCGTCCATTCGGACCCCTTTGCTACGTCCATACATCGGATCACCGACCAACGGGTGCCCAATAAATTTCATGTGCACACGGATTTGATGCGTGCGCCCTGTTTCCAGTTGAAGTTCCAGCAAGGTGTAATCCCCCAAACGCTCAATCACGAGAAAATGGGTAACTGCATGCTTGCTGTTGCGCTCTGTCACAGTGAACAATTTGCGGTCCCCCGAATCACGCCCGATGGGAGCATCTACCGTTCCCTGATCATGACTTAGATGGCCGTGAACCAGCGCTATATATTTGCGAGTGACACTGTGGTCCTTGAGCTGCGCTGCGAGCGAGGCGTGAGCCTGATCATTTTTGGCCGCCATCAGCAGTCCTGATGTATCCTTATCAATACGATGGACGATACCAGGACGCAATTCTCCGTTAATGCCGGAAAGATCATGACAGTGATACATGAGCGCGTTGACCAGTGTTCCCGAAGAGTGTCCCGGTGCAGGATGTACAACCAGACCACGTTGCTTGTTAATGACAATGACGTCCGAATCCTCGTAAACAACATCCAGCGGAATATTTTCCGGTACAATATCTACACTCTCCGGCTCAGGTACGGATAATGAAATTCGATCACCTTCAGCCAGCTTATAATTCGCCTTGATCGCTGTGCCGTTCACCAGCACCCGACCGTTCCCGATCCACAGTTGAATCTGGGAACGGGACACATCCTTCATTTCTTCGGCGATATATTTGTCTATACGCGTTTTGGCATCCCCTGATTCCGCTGTCCATTCCAGGGATTCACCCTCAAGTTCGTCCTCATAAGACAGACCTGTGGCTTCGCCGTTTTCGTTTACTTCTTTCATGCTATGACTTCCCTTCAATGCTATCACTGCCATTATCTTTGTTCCGACGCGATTCCAGCAATGTATCCAAAATAATCAGTGCTACACCGATGACAATCGCCGAGTCTGCCACATTAAAAATCGGAAACGTATAGCTTCCAAAATTGAATTGAGCAAAATCAACCACTTCTCCTGAAATAGCCCGATCCAGAAAGTTACCGACCGCGCCTCCAAGTACCAAACTTAATGCAATTGGAAGCAATTTCTGCCTGGCCTTAACCGTCTTCCGTAAATACCATATGATACCGATCACCACTACAATTGTAATCACGATAAACAGCCAACGTTGGCCTTCCAAAATCCCAAAAGCAGCTCCACGATTACGATGGGAGGTGATTAAAAAGAAATTGCCGATGACTGGTATTTGCTCGTACAATTCCATACGCGTAGCCACCAAATATTTGACTCCCTGATCAATCAAAAAAATAATTAGCGCAATACCAAAATAAATCACAGTCCTTCGTCACTCCGATCTGCTTATATCCATTGTCGATCCCATTTATTGTAGCATAAGCCTTCTCAGATCGTCCACGAATCCCGCGAGCTATCGGTACTGGATTACGAATGAAATCAACTCCAGCGCATTTGATCAGAATTTCCTATGTAAAAGAGGTCTTCCCGGTGCAAACTACAAGGAGCATAACCGACATAACGCACGCGCAGGTTTAACCTAGAATAAGGAGAGGATTCCATGTCCCCATTGACGGAGCAACAATTGCAGGGATTGCGTAACGAACTGCTGGAACGTAAAAAAGAGATTGAGCATCGTTTGCAGGACAACGATCATTATGGACTTAGTGATTCCCAACGCGATCAGACCGGCGAGCTTTCCCCTATTGATAATCATCCGGGCGATTTGGCTACCGAAACGTATGAGCGAGCCAAGGACATTTCCCTGTTGGAGCATGACGAATTTCAATTAGAACGTATCGAATCAGCCTTGCTGGCAATGGATAAGGGAACCTATGGCATTTGTGCAGCTAGCGGCAAACCGATTCCTTATGAGCGTCTGCTGGCTGTTCCCTATACCATTTACTGTAAAGAATACAGCCCTAAAACGGAAGTATCTAATCGACGCCCGGTCGAAGAAGAATTTCTGGCTCCTGCATTCGGCAGAACAAGTCTCGATGAGCGTGATGATCAAAATGGCTTTGATGGTGAAGATGCCTGGCAAATCGTTGAAAGCTGGGGAACATCTAACACACCAGCTATGGCTGAAAGTCGCGAAATCCACCGCTACGACGATATGGAAATTGAGGCCAACGATGATAATATGGGCTTCGTGGAGCCCTACGAAAGCTTTGTAGCTACAGACATATATGGAAAAAATGTATCTGTTGTCCGCAGCTCCATTTATCAGCGTTATCTGGATGATGGCGAGGGCGAAGGTCTGCTGGAGCTGGAGCCAGATACGAACGAAGACGAATAGTTCAACGAAATCCTAACAGGTAAACAAGTACCTAGTAGGTGTTTAGCTCCAGTTGTCGTTGCACAATCCGTACAATATCAGCAATATAATCACCGATGATCGGCAAATTCAGGGCTCCCAGCACTTGCAACACATAAATAATGGTCGCCGCGAAAAAAGTAAAACCAAGCGCGATGCCAAGCCCCCTGGACAGACCTGATATTAAGTTTAGCCAGAGCAGTCGCCCAGGCTTGTTAAGCAACAGGGCATAGTCAGCAA
The DNA here is from genome assembly GCF_000520815.1 of Paenibacillus maysiensis. Classification (GTDB taxonomy): domain Bacteria; phylum Bacillota; class Bacilli; order Paenibacillales; family Paenibacillaceae; genus Paenibacillus; species Paenibacillus maysiensis. The sequence continues at coordinate 29,810 of NZ_ASRY01000223.1, forward strand.
TGCGCGTGCGTTCCAACTGCTGTGCCACGGAACGCACCAGCTTTTCCACACGGCTTAGTTGGTCAGCCTGATTACCTGCTGTACTTTGATCTGTTGCTACACCCCCCGTACTTCCTCTATTTATGCCTTGGCGGCTTCTCCCCTGTCTGCGTCTTGATCGTGCTGTCATGCACAATCCCCCTTTTCCCGCGCTGCCCTAAAAGCAGCAAACGAGCCGAAGCAAGTAACGGAGATCATCCATCCGTTTCCAATGCTTAGGCTCGTTTTTATATGCTGCCTGTTATTGTATTATGGGACAGGGGTCTTGTAATTATTCCCCAATATGCACGCCGATGGTTTTACCGTTCACTTCAACGCGTTCCACAGGCTCGGCTTGACCAAATGTCACCGTCGTTACCAGTACGTTCTCACGCAACACCGAATCGAAGTTTTCGATCGCCTGACGCAGCTCACTATCTACATCCAGCGTCAGTGCGACATGCTTTTCAATTGGCAGATCCAGCTTCTTACGGTAATCCTGCACCGCACGAACAACCTCACGTACCCAGCCCTCTTGCTCTAGCTCAGGTGTAATGTCCGTGTTCAACGCTACTGTTAAACCGTAGCCGGAAGCGGAAGCAAAACCTTCCTTCGCTTTTTTCTCCACCAGCAATTCCTCGGCTGTAACCTGTAACTCTTCCCCTTCTAGAGAAGCCACGTTCAGCACTCCTTTTTCTACAACCGAACGGGTGTCCTCCGCAGACATTCCTTTGAAAAAGTTTTGCAGGAAGCCGACATTTTTGCCGTATTTCTTGCCCGCTACCTTCAAATTCAGCTTCAGTGTGAAGTCTACAAAGCCACTGTCGTCCGTTTCAACATGAATATGCTTCACATTGATCTCATCCTTGATGATCTCCTCATAACCACTCAGCTCAAAATCCTGATCCATGGACAAAATCAATTCAGACAACGGCTGACGCGTTTTCAGTCCCGTTTCGTTACGGACGTTGCGCGCCAGTTCTACTACGCGGCGAGCCGTCTCCATGTCACGTTCCAGCTCCAGATCAATCAGGGCTTCATTGGCAGTCGGATAATCATCCAGATGAACGCTTTCCCCGTTGCTCAGGTTCAGGTAAATATCCTCAGCCAGCATCGGCGTGAACGGCGCAAGCAGCTTCGCTGTCGTCAATAACACCTCAGTTAGTGTTCGGTACGCATCCAATTTATCTTCTGTAAGGCCATTGCCCCAGAATCGGTCGCGCGAACGGCGGATATACCAGTTGCTCAGTTCATCCACGAACGACTCAATCGCTTTGGACGAGTTCAGGAAGTCGTTCACAGCCAGCGCTTTGTCCACCACCAGAATCAAGCTGTTGAGGCGGGACAAAATCCAGCGATCCAGCTTGTGTGCTGATGGCTTGAACGGATGCTGTGCCGGATCAAAACCGTCGATATCCGCATACAAGGTCAGGAAAGCATGTGTATTTACGAGCGTATCTACCAGCTTCGATTTGGCTTCGCCTACAATACCTTTGGAAAAACGTTTGCTATTCCACGGTGCACTATCGGACAACAATGCCCACCGGAAAGCATCTGTACCGTACTCGTCAATCACTTCCCACGGATCAATCACATTCCCCTTGGATTTGGACATTTTCTGTCCCTGCTCATCCAGTACGTGGCCTGTCGCCATAACTGCTTTATAAGGAGCTTTCCCTGTCAGCATGGTCGAAATCGCAAGCAAGCTGTAGAACCAGCCACGAGTCTGGTCAATACCTTCACAGATCATGTCTGCCGGGAATTGCTGCTCGAATGTTTCATTATTTTCAAACGGATAATGATGTTGGGCAAAAGGCATGGAGCCGCTGTCGAACCATACGTCGATCACTTCCGGTGTACGGGTCATTTCGTATTTACCGCATGTACTGCGAACCTTGATTTCATCTACATATGGTTTATGCAGCTCAAAGTCCGCTGGTACGTCGCCAATCGCACGTTCCCGCAGTTCAGCAATACTATGCGGAGCGAACTGCTCTCCGGTTTCTTCACAAACCCAGATATTCAGCGGTGTGCCCCAATAGCGATCACGGCTGATGTTCCAGTCCACCAATTCCTCCAAAAACTTGCCGAAGCGTCCTTCGCGTATATGACCCGGATACCATTCGATTTCGTTATTGTTGGCAATCAGTTGATCCTTGATGGCGGTTGTTTTGATAAACCAGCTGTCCATGGCGTAGTACAATAGCGGGGAGTCACAACGCCAGCAGAACGGATAGCTATGCTCGTATTTTTCCTTACTGTAAAGCAAGCCTTTTTCCGACAGCATTTTAACAATATCCACATCACAGTCCTTCACAAAACGGCCTGCAAAATCAGTGATTTCCTCGACGTAGTTACCTTGAAGATCCACCACATTGATGAATCCAACGCCATTTTCACGACATACCCGGTAATCATCTTCACCATGCGCAGGAGCCATATGAACGATACCTGTACCGCTGGAGTCCGTTACGAACTTCGCACCCAGAATCTGATTGCCCTTCTCGACTTGGAAATAAGTAAATGGCGGAGTATACGTTTGACCTACCAGTTCCGAACCTGGCAGCGTGCCAACCACTTCATGATCGCCTTTAATCACGTCTTCGACGAGATTTTTGGCAACGATGTATACACCGTCTTCCTGTTTTACACGAGCGTATTCTAGATCAGGATTGACGGCAAGTGCCACGTGACTCGGCAGGGTCCAAGGTGTTGTCGTCCAGGCCAACACATATTCACCACTGCTATGCAGCTTAAATTTGGCCGTGGCGCTCAGGTCTTTTACGTCTTTGTAGCCCTGTGCCACTTCATGGGAACTCAGCGTTGTCTGACAACTCGGACAATACGGACTTACGCGATGACCGCGATACAGCAGACCCTTTTCGTGAATCGTCGCCAGAATGTTCCACACACTCTCGATATAGTTATTATCCAGCGTGATGTATGGATTATCGAGGTCTGTCCAATAGCCGATAGCTTCGGTCAGATCACGCCATTGCTGCTCATACTCAAATACGCTGGCTTTACATTTTTTAATGAACTTTTCCACACCATACTCTTCGATTTCAGACTTATGGGAAATGCCCAATTGCTTCTGTACACCCAATTCTACCGGCAGACCGTGGGTATCCCAACCCGCCTTACGTACGACACGATATCCCTTCATCGTCTGGTAACGGCCGACAAAATCCTTAATTACACGGCCCAGCACGTGACCGATATGCGGTTTACCATTAGCTGTTGGCGGGCCTTCATAAAATACAAAGTTTGGCTTACCCTCACGATGTGTGATCGTTTTACGGAATGTGCCCTCCTGCTTCCATTTGGTCAGAATGCGCAGGTCGCGGGACCGTGCCTTTTCTTTGACATCCACTCTGTTCATAATGTCATACTCCCTCTCTGATCATCATTGGTTGGTGTAGCATTCTCTGAAAAAAAAGCAACAAAAAAGCCCCGTCCCTGTAAGGGACGAGACTGTGCTCGCGTTACCACCCTGATTCCGTAAACAAACCATCTCAAAAAGACTGGTCCCGTTACGGCTCTCCGAGCCCTACTCAACTACAGCAGGGCGCCATTATAACGTATGGCGAACGGTGAATGCTTACACACACCGGATAAAATCCAAGCGCTTCAGCTCACTTCTCAGGGAGGATCTTCGGTCATGTTCTGAACGTTGGCTTGCACCGGAAAAAGGCCAACTCTCTGAGGGACAAAATCATGACGTACTCGTTCCCATCAACGAATTCCAAATGTTAAATTCATCGGGATATTAAATCAGCAGCTTCGCTGCCCTGAATAACGACTCATTACCCACAATGGATAACGTGATATTCAGTATAGTATTTACAGTTATAGCCTGTTTAAAGGTAAAAGTCAACCCTGACAAGGACCAGAAATCGCTGTTCGGGATGAGGATTAATAAATCTCTTTCATTTCACGCTCGCGCTCCAGCACTTCGCGTTCACGATTTTCAAGCGCTTCCCATCCGTCCTGACTTAGCAAGTCAAGCTGCGCCTCCACCAATGTACGAAAACGTGCCCGATAAATCGAAGCCTGCTTCTTCAGTTCCTCGACCTCCAGCGCAATTTTGCGGGATTTGGACAACGCTTCATTCACAATGCGGTCCGCATTTTTTTCCGCTTCCTTCACGATGAGCTGCGATTCTTTCTTGGCGTTATTACGGACTTCATCAGCCGCTTCTTGCGCCACGATAATCGTCTTGCTCAGCGTATCCTCAATGGTCGAAAAATGATCGAGCTTTTCCTGAACATTCAACAGCTGTGTACTCAGTTCTTTATTTTCACGGATAACGCCCTCGTAATCCTTGATCACCTGATCCAAAAATTCATTGACCTGATCTTCGTCATAACCGCGAAGCCGGCGGGCAAATTCCTTGTTATGTATATCCAATGGCGTTAATGGCATGCCGTCCACCTCCTATAAGATTGACAAAAAAACATTTACCTCGTCACGACGCTCACTATCATCTATCGGTCATCATACCCCGTTTTGTGAAAACTGTACAGAGCAAAATCGTTCCAGTTCTTTGCTATAGCTTAATTCTTTCGACAGAAAGCTCGTGATTCCTGCCTCCAGCTATATAAACTTGCCAATTTTGACACGGAATCTTCCCTTTTTTGTCATTCCATCTGTTTCCAGCACTTTGAAACGCCCAAATCCCTGCATGGAAATAACGTCCCCTGCCTTGAGTAAAGTGGATGGATTCTCCTCCACCTTCCAATTCACCCGGCAACGTCCGGCCCGGATCGGAGTTAAAATCTTGCTCCGGCTGAGCTTGTACACATCACTGGTAATGCCATCCAGACGCAAAGAAGCCACCGTCAGGTCCAACGGCTCCAATGTAACGTCCTTCGTCCGCAGATTTTCTGAAGGCAACAGTTCTGTCCATACATGAACACGATGAACCTGTTGTAAATGCATCGTAATAAAATCGCTGATCTCAGAAGCCACCAATACATGACACCCGTCGTCCAGCACATGAATATCCCCTATTTTTCCACGCTTGATTCCAAGTCCTAATATTGCACCCAAATAATCCCCGTGCTCCAACGTGTTAATTTTATGATCATCGGACGTGACGGAAAGAACCTGAATACCCATATTCTCTCCGTCCACATACGAATAATCGGGCGCGATTAGCGCCCGCTTTCGTTCCGATGCCTCATAACCGCCATCTACCCTAATCGTGACCTTGTCTTCCTTCGAAGCAAGCGTCTCCAATATGTACAGTTGACGCGGGTCCAAAAAATCAGTCAGCTTCTGCTCATGGTAAGCCCCCGCATGACTGATCCATTCGGAAGCGCGATCTACATAATCTCGTTCATCCGGGTGAAAGTGCTCATAAATCTCAGTTCGCATAAGTCCTCCTAGACGAAATTGCTAATTAAAGACATCAAACCATACGACGCAAAACGCAGAGCAATCAGCGCAACAATGGGTGAAATATCAATCATCCCGAAGATTGGCGGTATAAATCTGCGAAAAGGAGACAAATACGGCTCCACAAACTTGGCAAGTAAATCACCGATCACACTCTCTCTTGCATTAGGAAGCCACGACATCAGGACATATGCAATGATCATGTAAGAATAAATCTGAAATAGCCAACCGATTACCTCGATCAAGAAAAGCTCACCTCATTCTGTTAAGTTCTTGTTCAGTGTCAGCTAGTATTTCCGTAATGGAGCCTTGAATTTCAACCGTATCCGGTGTACACAGGAAAATATTATTGCCCACCTTGGAAATGCCTCCACCCAACGCATATACAGTACCACTTAAAAAATCAATGATTCGCAGCGCCTGATCCTTGCGGATGCGTTGCAAATTGACCACGACGGTACGATGGGAACGAATATGGTCGGCAATTTCCTGTGCTTCATCATAAGAACGCGGCTCATACAGGACAACCTTCACATTTTTCTGTGAATGGATGCTGACAACATTATTGCCCTTCTGGTTCTTACGTTTATCAAAGCTTGGGGTTTCAATTTCTTGATCTTCCGGCGTATTCATAACCTCTCGCTCTACAACTTCCTCTTCTTCCTGAAGTCCCAGGAAGTTCATGAACTTATTCATTACGCCCAATGGAAATCCTCCTCTCGTCCGACCAGTACAGAACCAAGCCGTAACCAGGTCGCTCCTTCTTCAACCGCCACCTCAAAATCATTAGACATGCCCATCGATAAGTGAACAATAGGTTCTCTTGTTAAAGCTTGTCCATTTATCGCATCACGCAATTCACGTAGCCCCCGAAATACAGGTCGGGTATTCTCCGGGTCTTCCTCATGGGGAGCCATCGTCATCAAGCCAATCACGTCCACATGCTCAAGCTCACGAATTTGCTTCAAAAAAGGGGTCACCGCCTCAGGAGAAAGACCATATTTAGAAGTTTCCCCAGAAATGTTAACTTGCACAAAAGCTTTGACCCTCAGTTCAAGAGCAGCCGCCTTCTTGTCCAATTCCTGAGCCAGTGACAGCCGGTCAAGCGAATGTATATATTCAAATTTTCCAATGACATCTTTAACCTTATTCGTTTGCAGATGACCGATAAAATGCCATGTTCCCCGGTCACCCAGCTTGCTCCATTTATCCGCAGCATCCTGCCAGCGATTTTCGCCAACATGCTCCAAGCCACTGTCCAATACAAAAGCCATCGCCGCTGCCGAAACATATTTCGTGACAGCGATCACATTTACTTCTTCACGCGAACGTCCGCTGCGGGCACATGCCGCTTCCACACGGGCGTTCACCTCTTTAATTCGTTCCTCCAAAGACACGGGAGGACTCACCTCTCTTCCAGACCAATCCAGCTCGCCATTCTCCCTGTGACGCCGCCTTCCTTGCGATACGAAAAAAACAAATCGCTGCGGCTACTCGTGCATAAGGTAGTACATTCGATACGGCTCGGCAATATTCCTGCTTTCATCATAATGTGTCGATTGCATTGTTTCAAGTCAAGAAGCGTTTTTCCGCCGCCTAACGGGAAATAGACAGTGCCTTCCCATTTATCATTACCCGGGCAATCATGCTCCAAAACCCGAATTTGGCTCATCACATGCTCATCCACCTCGTATGACTTTATACCAATGGAAGGGCCAATGGCTGCAAGCAAATCGGACGGCTGCGATCCATATTCGGTCTGCATCGTTTGCACCATTTTCAGCGCAATCTCGGCAACCGTTCCTTTCCAGCCCGCATGTGCTAGCCCAATTACACGCCGCACCGGATCACAAAAATATAACGGCACGCAATCCGCATAAAAGGATGTCAGTAAAATGCCTGGCACATCGGTCAACAGTCCATCTGTATCCTGAAAAGCGGATGCACGATCCACAAAGCCGCGCCCGCGGTCAGCAGCCTTTACAACAGCAACGTGATTACCGTGTACCTGCTCTCCACAGGTCCAGGCTTCAGGCACAAATCCGAGCTGCTCCGCAATAAGCTGCCGATTGCGAATAACTTTCTCCGGGTCATCCCCTACATGAAACGCACAATTCAGACTTTCGTAAGGCACTTCACTGACACCGCCATGGCGTCCGGTAAAACCTGCTGTCAATCCACGAACCTGTTTCTCCCAGGATTGAATATATAACAACTCTGGCAAGGGATGCGCGCCATCTGTCGTTGACGCGACACCCGTTGCTCCGGTATTCACTACAAACGGTTCCATTCGTTTTCACCTCTACTGCCCAGTGTACCAAAAAGCCGCCGCCGTGTCTTCACATAGCTGTCAAATACACATATTCCTACAGCTCAAAGTCACTGCTCAAAATCCCCGTCGGTCATTTCGTTCCTGACGCTCAATATATAATTTTTCCTCACCATCACCCTGCGACTCATGCAATCCCTCCAATCGGACAAGTACCACATCCGAGCCAATTTTAACAATATTGCGCCAGGGAATGACCAGTTCGCTTCCCCCTCCAAACCAGCCCATAAAACGGCTGCTGCCAGGGACAACAATGGCCTCGATTTTGCCCTGTCGTACATCAATCTCCAAATCACTGATTTGTCCCAATCGTCGCCCATCTACAATGTTAATGACATCCTTTGTTTGAAACTCGGAAATTTTCATGGCCCTTACCGACGTTTCCGGTGCACTCACACGTATCACATCCTTTATTTCACTATATGAGAGGGAGAACCCAAAAAATGTCCTGTAAACGCAAAAACGATCCACGCAGGATCGTTTTTATCGGCATGCCTTCCAAGCTTCTCTTCCCTTAAGACTACGACTTCACGTGCTTTTGCATTTGCTGTATGGCCGACTTCTCTAATCTCGAAACCTGGGCTTGAGAGATACCGATTTCGTCGGCAACCTCCATCTGCGTCTTTCCTTCATAAAAACGCATGGACAATATCATCTTTTCACGCTGGCCCAGGCGATGCATCGCTTCCCGCAGAGCGATTTCCTCAATCCATGAGACGTCCTTATTTCTGTCATCACTGATCTGATCCATCACATAGATTGGGTCGCCCCCGTCGTGATATATCGGCTCGAACAGCGAAACCGGGTCCTGAATCGCATCTAATGCGAACACAACATCTTCCTTAGGCACGTTCAGCGCCTCAGAAATTTCAAAAATCGTCGGTTCCCGCGAATTTAGATTTGTTAGACTATCCCGCACCTGAAGCGCCTTATATGCAATATCTCGCAGCGAACGGGATACACGGATCGGATTGTTGTCCCGCAAATACCGGCGTATCTCACCGATAATCATCGGCACCGCATAAGTGGAAAACTTCACGTTTTGCGAAAGGTCAAAATTATCAATCGCCTTCATCAGGCCGATGCATCCTACCTGAAACAAATCGTCAACAAACTCTCCCCGATTGTTAAAGCGCTGAATCACGCTCAGAACGAGCCGTAGATTGCCGTTAACCAATTTTTCTCTGGCTGATCGTTCATTATTTTGCTGAAGTGATGTGAACAGCTCGCGCATTTCCACATTGGTTAGCACTGGCAGTTTGGCGGTATCCACACCGCAAATTTCCACTTTGTTTCGGGTCATCTTGTCTTACCTCCCAAGGAGCAACATTAATGTACATTATCTCCTGAGGGTGTTTTTTTATTCGCCGTTTCCATCGCTTCCGAATATCCCCAAACGTCATACCATTTTGTTAAATTCTTTCCGTAAGCGCTTAATAATACGTTTTTCCAGACGCGAAATATAGGATTGTGAGATACCTAACAGGTCAGCAACATCCTTCTGTGTCTTCTCTTCCCCGTCCTGCAAGCCAAAACGCAGCTCCATAATCAGACGTTCCCGATCCGTCAACTTATCCAGCGCCTTATGCAATAATTTGCGGTCAACCTGTTCCTCGATATTGCGGTAAATGGTATCATTTTCCGTTCCCATCACGTCGGAAAGCAGCAACTCATTCCCGTCCCAATCAATATTCAAAGGCTCGTCAAAAGAAACTTCAGTTCTCGTTTTATTATTTCGGCGCAAATACATTAAAATTTCATTTTCGATGCACCGGGAAGCATAGGTAGCGAGCTTGATTTTTTTCTCGGGATCAAAGGTGTTAACTGCCTTGATAAGTCCTATCGCCCCTATGGATACGAGATCCTCAATGTTGATTCCTGTGTTCTCAAACTTACGCGCAATGTATACCACCAGCCGCAAATTCCGTTCAATCAACATGGACCGTACTGCAGCATCTCCGGAAGAGAGCTTTCCAAGCAAATACTCTTCCTCATCCCTCGTCAGCGGCGGGGGGAGCGCCTCGCTGCCGCCAATATAATAAATCTCTTCACTTTTCAACCCAAATAAAAATAAAATACGATAATATTGCAACTGTAAAGTCAATCTGATTTTCATCTTGAATTTCATCTGTTCCCGCATGTCATTCTCCCCCTTCTGAAAATGGTGCAAAATCTCGCTGCGTCCCTTCGTCCGTTACAGCCATAGCCTGATTGCCTTCAGACCTGATCGTGTGTCCACGACCATCGTCCTGCGCTTCAAAGCGTGCTTCCTGCTTCTGGTCCGGCTCAGCAGCCCCCTCCGCGTGTGCCGTCACATCCGGATGAATGATTGCGCGATATTTTCCCTCTGCCGATAATGTCCCCCCATCCAAGCCGATCAACACTCGATGATGCACATAGCGAGCCCCATTCATCACCACCTCTACGCGATCTGGCTTGAGTGCGAGCATGAAGGAATGGTTACGATTAATGCCACGATAGGGAACGAGACGAACTCGATCCTGCCAGTTGAACGATTCGTCTCCCAACTCCATCACCAGTTGATCCGCATTTCCCTCAGATAGCTTTTGGAGCCAGGAAGAGGGTAAATATGCCTCCCACAAGGCAGCCTCCATGACCATCACGGGTGTCCGGGTCAAAGGATCATAAAGTTGGTTACCCGTATCCAACAAGCCTGTACACTCAATATGATCCTGCCCGATCCATACCTGCACCTCCCCCAGAAATCCACTCATCCTTTCCGCGCGCTGCTTTGAAGATTGCACAATACGAAAGAAAAGCATCACTCCGCCAAACGTGCATAAAATAAACCAGAATGCAATTTTCAGCTCAAAGGACATTCCACCTGAAGTCGTGTACCAGATGCCATTAAACAATTCCCCCGTACTCTGGAGTAAATAATGCATCCCCAGAATTCCTCCCGCTGCTACAAAATTGATCATATAAAAAGCACCCATCGTACGAAGGTACTTTTGCATGCTGCCAAACCCAAAAGCCACCAACAGCATAATGACCGATAATGCCAGCTTAATCAGGAATGTAAATAAAAAGGACAGCTCCGGCACAAACATCATGACCACGTACATCGCACCGATGACAGCCGAAGCAAGCAGTCGCCACCACACCGGACGAATTTTTCTCATCCAGGCAGTAGCCATCAGCAGTACAGCATCAATGAACAAATTGGCCAAAAAAATTAAGTCGATGTAAACAACCAAAGATTCACCCGCCCAGCGTTTGCAGGATAGGCTTAAGTATAGTAGTCATGCTGTTCAAAGTCTGTCTAACGATGGGGACGGTGACCGACTAATTTTGTCGGAAAGGGGAGAAGCACAGGAAATGTTAAAAATGGAGTTCTTACATTGGAATCGGCTAATGAATCGAATATGAGATGCAAAAAAAATAGAAAGAAGCCCGTATCTCCAAGGAGAATACGGGCTATCCGATTTCAATCTAGTTATCGTTATTATTATTGCGTGAACGGTTACGTAAAAATGTCGGAATATCGAGTTGATCACTGCTCTGAGTGTTGCCGAACGGACGCAAGTTAGGAGAACCCTTTTCCACCGATTCAGGAGCCGCCGGGTTGGCTGCCGGTTTACGCCCCGGTGCCGGTTGGCTTGGTTTACCTTCAAAGCCAGTTGCAATGACGGTAACCTTAATCTCTTCTTTCAACTCTTCGTCAATGATGGCACCGAAAATCATGTTGACCTCCGGATCGGAAGCCGAGGTTACAATTTCAGCTGCTTCATTCACTTCGTACAAAGACAGATTGTTGCCGCCAGTGATGTTCATAATCACACCCCGTGCGCCTTCAATGGATGTTTCCAACAACGGGCTCATGATAGCCTTGCGTGCTGCTTCAGCCGCCCGATTCTCACCGGTTGCTTCGCCAATCCCCATCAAGGCGGAGCCACGCTCCGTCATGATCGTTTTCACGTCAGCAAAGTCGAGGTTGATCAAACCCGGTACAGCGATCAAATCAGAAATACCTTGTACCGCCTGACGAAGAACATTGTCCGCTTCGCGGAATGCTTCCAGCATAGGGGTCTTTTTATCCACAATTTCAAGCAGGCGATCATTCGGGATAACAATCAAGGTGTCTACCTTTTCTTTTAATCCCTCAATGCCCAGCTCGGCTTGATTGGAGCGCTTACGCCCTTCAAAGGTGAATGGTCGTGTTACAACGCCTACAGTCAGCGCGCCGCATTCCTTGGCAATTTCAGCAATGACAGGAGCTGCTCCAGTACCTGTACCGCCACCCATTCCCGCCGTCACGAATACCATATCCGCACCTTTGAGTGTGTTCATAATGAGTTCACGCGACTCCTCAGCCGCTTTTTTACCCACATCCGGATTAGCTCCGGCACCCAAGCCGCGAGTCAGCTTATCACCAATTTGAAGCTTATGCTCAGACTTCGCTAAATGAAGCGCCTGAGCATCTGTGTTGACGGTGATAAACTCCACACCCTGAACACCATTTTCGATCATTCGGTTAACCGCATTGCTGCCGCCGCCTCCGACGCCGATCACTTTAATTTGAGCCAAGCTCTCCATTTCAAAATCAAATTCCAACATACTATTCCATCTCCCCCTCAATGTGCATGGATGGCCCGTCCATGATTGGCATAATTGCAATGAACGTTATATAAACTCACTGAACATGTTTTTTAAGCGTTCAATCAACCCCTGCTTTTGCTCGCCTTCCGCAGCCGGACTGCTCTTGGTTCGGTTGGTCGGCTTCTTGGAACTTCCACCGCTGCTGCTGCTAACGCTGGTCGATCTTCCGCGATAGTAGCGAATAGCATTATGCAAGATGCCGACTCCGCTTGTGTAACCCGGATCCCTTACACCGATAAAGTCCGGTACGGCGATCCTTACAGAAGCGGCCAGTTCGCTTTGTGCCACCTGAAGTACACCAGGCATGGAGACGGTGCCTCCGGTAAGTATATAACCCCCCGGAAGCTCTGTGTAACCCAAGCGCTTAACTTCCGCCTGAATGAGTTGAAAAATTTCCTGCACCCTCGGCTCAATAATGGCAGCCAAGTCCTGCTGATTGAATTCCTTATCGACATTACTGCCGATACGGGTCACTTTAAAGACCACATCGGCTGGC
>NZ_ASRY01000224.1 GCF_000520815.1 Paenibacillus maysiensis
GGCTCTTCGCTCTATTGGATGGGTAACGCCGTATAGAAATAGGTTCATAGTCAAGCTTGTTTCAGTAGATTCTTAAAGAAATGGTATAAAGGGAACGGGGTAAAAATGGGTTTAGGGCCTGTGTGCTGCAAGTGCTGGAAGCCGATGTTTATTCGCAGTCATGTAGACCATAGCTATTAGATTATGGACGTTTCTGTACCCACGTGCTTTTCGTTTGGCTGCTTGCACTAATCCATTTATGCCTTCAAGCAGACCATTGGTCATCCGGCTGTGAAACCAACGCAGAATGCCTTCTTCATGTTGTTTCACGGTCTTCGCCAGATCCATCATCGCTCCCAACTGTGAGCGCCTAGCCCAGCCTAACCACTCCCGTAAATAGACGTCAGCAAAGACGTGCGGGGTCGTCCATAGTTCCTGCATGGCTAATTTTAAGCGGTAGGCTCTGCCTGTTTTTAGGTTTTTGTCCTTCAGGCTTTCCAAGGTATCTCGCTGCTCTGCCTTCAAGTTCGTTTTGTTCTTTAACCATAGATATTTGGTTCGCTTGAGCCCAGGTTCTTCTTTCTGCTCGGCTTTACGCACCTCATCCACGGCTTCATTCACCATCTTCATGACGTGGAACTTATCAAAGGTCATTTCGGCTGTGGGGAAATGCTCTTCAATACCTCGAATAAAGGCGGGAGACATATCGCAGCAGATTTCCTGTATTTGTGCCGATTCTACGCCTTTTTGTAGTAAATACTGGTTGAAACGCGCTAAGGTATCTTTGCCTTTTCCTTCGGTTGCAAAAAGTACCGTTTTGGTGTCCACATCCACAAACAAGGTAATGTAGCGGTGACCCCGACGCGAGGACGTTTCGTCGATGGCGATCCGCCGAACTAAGCTGACGTCCAGTTCGGTCATGGCTCGATTGACGTAGTGATGAAAAATCCGCCACATGCGTGTGTCATGTTCTCGTAATTCACGCGCTGCTGCGTTGACGGGCATTTCAGCCATTAAACGCATGGCCCAGGCCTCAAAATCCAAGGTGAAATGCGACAACGGCCGGGACCACTTCACGGGAATCAACGTGATTTTATTACATTGTTTGCAGTCTGTTCGGGGAACCCGGGCATGTAAATAGGTTTTCCATTTCCAAATATCGAGATGGCGCCACTGTTTTTTCTCTGCATCGTAGGCCTTGCAAGGTGCTCCACAATGCGGACAGGCAAACAGGGCTCCTCGTTCAAAATCAATAAATAAGTGCCAAGCTTCTTCTTGCGGGTCATACTCAATATCAGCTAATTTCCAGGGTTCTTCAAGGTCTAACATGAACTTGAACACATCATTCATTAGATTATCCTTTTTGCTTAATGGGGTCCACATGTTCCATCCCGTCCTCTTCCTATTATTACTAGACAGTATGGACACTTTCTCTATTAAACAGACATCTAACATTCACTTTAGCGAAGAAGC
>NZ_ASRY01000225.1 GCF_000520815.1 Paenibacillus maysiensis
TGTATACAACTGCTGGCGAATGGGCAGACGCAACGTATCAATCTGCTGCTGATCGCCGCGAACCTCTGCATGATGCCCGAAGTAGTTCAGCAGCCAGCCTTGCAGATGCTCCTGCATCGTGGATGAACGCGAATGGGTCCGGATTTCATCCAGCGCGCGTTTGATGTCGTGGCGGTCGATGGCCTGCATCATGGACTGCACCGCAATGTCCTCCGGTTGAATCAGGAATCGCAGGCTGGAGCGGCGGCCCCTGCCTCGGCGGGGAGTCCACTGTATCCAGTCATGCTGCTCCATTTTCTGAATAATCATTAAGGCATTGCGGTGGGTGCAGTCAAAAATAGCCGCCAGCTCATCCAGCGTAGTCTCTATTGTATGGTTCTCGTCCCTGTCGTCAGCGGTGTGCGAGTGAAGCCGTAAAAATTGGGCATGAAGTTTCATAAATGGTTGCTCCGTTTCCCCTGTGGATGATTAAAGTGCAGTCGTATATATAAAATAGGAAATTTTACGTCGATTAATTTCTCTTTATCTTCTTATTTTATCATCTACAATAAGGGTTATAAAGCATAGTTGTGGAGGTATTTACCATGCATGACAAGTTGAGTGGAACGTCTTTGCCGAAACCGTCGTTTCTGTCCGCCTTTGCTGCCGCGATTGTGTTGGCACTGGTTCATCAATATCTGTTTTACGGGCATGCGCTGGGCGTGTCTCTGCCGATTTTCGTCATTTTGTTCTACACCTATATGTATGTCTATAACCGGGATCGTATCCGGCTTGACTTGTGGATGGGGCGATTGCTGTTTGCCGTGATTGTGCTGCTGTCACTGACATATGCGCTGTTTGATAATCCGGTTCTATATGTGTTAAATGCGCTGGCTATACCTGCTCTGATTAGTGTACATATGGTGATGCTGCTCGGGGAGAAGAGGCATAGCTGGTCGGAACCCGGTATCATTGGTCAGGCGTTAAGCCATTTGTTTTATCAAAATCTGCGGCATATTGTGACTCCGTTTCGGATGTTCAAGATAGCAGCCCTCCGGAATGTAAAGGATGAGCGCAAGCGTGTATTGGTGAAAGTGATGGTCGGTTTGCTGATCGCCCTGCCGCTGCTGTTCATCATTATATCTCTGCTGGCATCAGCGGATGGGATGTTCGAGGAACTGTTATCGGGGATACCTTCATGGATCGGCACGCTGTCATTTGGTAGCGGAATGCTGCGGCTAATCTGGACCTGTTTTTTTACCTTCTGTTTTTTCTGCTATTTGTGGGGATTTGTACAGCCTGCTCCGCGTAATACGGAGAGAGAAGTTCAGTCATGGCATGGGTTAGACGAGCACACGAATGGTCAAGTACCTTACCATGAGCCGGTCGCGATCAAGTTCGATCCTGTGATTACCGCTACGGTGCTGATCGTTATGAATCTGGTGTATGTTGTGTTCGTCGTGTTGCAGTTCGGATATCTGTTTGGTGCATGGGAAGGCGCTCTGCCCGAAGGAACCTCATATGCAGAATATGCGAGAAGGGGATTCGGGGAGCTGGTTATGGTGACAGGCATCAACTTTGTCCTGATGATCAGTGTGTTGAAGTGGACCGAATTCGGCTCAAATCTATTGCAAAAAATGAACAACGGCCTGCTGTATGTACTCGTGGGCTGCTCGGGTGTGATGCTGTATTCGGGCTATACCCGGCTGGTCATGTACGAAGAGGCCTACGGATATACGTACACCCGTTATCTGGTGCACGCGTTTATGATTTTTCTGGGCTTGCTGCTGCTCATTGCAGCAGTGCGCATTCATGTCCGTCAGCTTCCGCTGGCGAAATATTATGTTGTACTCGCTCTGGTGGCCTATGTCGTCGTGAATTATGTGGGCATTGATGTACGGATTGCTGAAAATAATCTCGAACGGTATCGCACTACCTCGGTGATCGATAAGGAATATTTGAGTGAGCTATCGGCGGATGCTATTCCGCTGCTGATTGAATTTAGCCGTAAGGAACACGGAGCGATGGATGAGTTTTTACAAGCTCGCCTGACGAGCATGACGAGGGAAGAAACGGCATGGCCTGCGTTCAATTGGGCAGAATATCGGGCACAGCGCAAGCTGCACGACTATATTTTGGAATGAGAGGTGCTTGGGAATGATCGGAACAGATGCAGTGCAGGGTATGGTGTTGGAGTTGCAAAATGAAATGTCACAGTATCAGCATCAGTTTGTTGGAAGACGGAACGCTTTTCTCGCGGAGGCTATGTACCTTGGCTTGAGTGAGGAGGAGGCCCGCTCTTATGCTATCCAGAGCATCGGTCCGGTCATTCCCGTCACATGTATGCCCACACTGGCTCCCGGCAAAGCCCGGCCGCTCAGTCCGATGCTGGAAGCACGCTACCGTTATGCCGGGTACTGGAAGGACATGGGGGAGCATATGCTCTTGCCGGATGACGTGCTACGGATCGCAGGTACAGAGCGGTTTCGCGGTTGGATCAGCGATATGCGGAATTATTGGGTGGAATCGGCCCCATACCGATTTGGGGATGATCGCCTTTCGCTCCTGTCTGTCGCCAATGAGGAGGAAGGCCACTTTTCCATGCTGGTTTGGAAGGAACCCGGTGAAGAGCCAGAGGTGTGGACCTACGCTTCGCAGCATGAATACCGATTCAGCCATCTGTTGCATTGGTTTAAATGGCTGAACGGGCGAAGTGAGGATTGAGGGATAACCATGATTAAAAAGAATCGTAATTGGATCATCCTGTTCATCAGCATCGCTCTGATGGTGGGAGTTGCGGACTATTTTACACAAGCTAGACAGGCTACTCCTGAGCTTATCGTTCCAACCATAATCAGTAAAGAAAGCCTTCATTTATTTGATGATACGTTAGTGAATGATGCAGACAAGTGATGATGTTGAACAAGAGAACTATTGAACTATTGCTTTCCTTTGCTTATATCGTTGGGACATTCTCTCAATTCTACGGATCATTTCTGCTCTTATGTCCGGTGGCTCCAGATATTCACATTGGTCACCGAAGCTGAGTAGAAGATGATAGCCGAAATCATCAGCGATAAATGGAAAATGAACAATGAAGTGGTGATCTCCATATGGCGTTATATGTTCGCTGCTACAATAATCCAGCATCCGATCTCTGAGCGTTTCGTGAATCAGTAATTGGATGGGTCTCTGTCTTTGAGACATGATACTGGTAAATTCGGAGACCGATTCAGGTAATTCCCTGCGTGTAAAGGTCTTATCCAGAACTTCCAGATGGGACATTCGGGATAATTTGAATAAACGGAAGTCCTGCTTATGAAGGCAAAAACCTTGAACGTACCAATGATTCTCCTTTAACGCGAGCTTGTACGGTTCAATCTTGCGGGTACTCATTTGGCCTTTTCGGTCGGAATATTGGAAGGATAGCAGGGAATGTTTTTGAAAAGCAGTTTTAATCATTTCTAAAAACATCTGCAAGTTTGCGTTGCCCATCCAAGGCTTGAGGTCGATCATAATTTGACTTGATTTCAGTTCTATTTCGCGAGCCTGCTCTGTTGGCATGAGGCTTTTGACTTTGGCAAGTGTACCTAGCATCTGTTCACGGGTCAGCATGGGTGAAATGCTTCCAAGCCCCATCAGAAGTGCTGTAATATCGGCAGGTGTGAACACCTTTTTATCCACTTTATATTCGTCCATGATACAGAATCCACCGTTAACGCCGGGAGCCGATACGATAGGTATACCCGCCATGTTGATGGTCTCCATATCTCTATAAATGGTTCTAAGTGAAACCTCAAACATGTCGGATAGAGACTTTGCACTCATTCTTTTACGTTCAAGCAGAACCATAATAATAGAAATCAGTCGGTCAATTTTCATGTAGCATCAGCCTTTTTATTTTCATTCTGAATTGTTGCCATATAGCTGTCAATGGTCGGTGATAGAATCATGTCGTAAAGCAATTTAGGAGGCTGATCATATGAGCAACATGCAAGGGTATTACGAGATTTTAGAAGAGACGAACAGGCTCGCTTTGGCAACATCGGTCGACAACATTCCCAACGTTAGAAATGTCAATTTTGCTTATGACGCCAACAGGCCGGGAGTTATTTATTTCACGTCAGATCGGAGAAATCAGAAGGTGGCCGAGTTTGGAAAAAATAACAAGGTAGCCTTTACAACGATTCCGACAGAAGGTATCCCTCATGTCCGTTCCCACCATGCTATTGTTGAAAAAAGTAAGTATTCGATAGACGAGGTGAAGGAGCTATTTTTGGCGAAGGTTCCGGGGTATGATGAAATCCTATCGGCTATCCGTGAGACGCTGGAGGTTTTTGAAATCCAAATGAAAGAAGCCACGATCATTTTGGGATACGATCAACAACCGGTTCAGATCAGGTTCGAGTAACTAACGCGCTTTGCTGGGAGCTTCTTTTCCGGCAAGGCGTTTTATATTTTTCCAGATTGAACGCATCTTTTTTCCAGTTTGCGCCATGTCACCATAAATATTTCCTCATTCCAGGCATGTATGCTTATTTTTGATCTACTGATATTTTTGAAATAAGGAGGTTTTTTCTTGGATCGCGTAGGAATGGTCAGGGACCTGGATAGCTTAGGTCGGATTGTCATCCCCGTAGATATAAGGAGGCGTCTTGGGATTGGCAAGCATACAGCCATGGAATTTTGGATGACGGAGAGTGGTTTAATTATGCGACGGTGTGTGGGGGAAGCCTGTATTTTATGTGGAGAACTCCAGCATCTTACATACTTTAAGCATGCTTGGGTCTGTATCTTCTGTATGAATGAACTCAAAAATAAACGATAAAGCTGGCAATCAGATGATTCGGCATGTATGTTACAATAAAAGGGCGAGTGACCCACCACAAGTTTCTCGCCCAGTCGATTGCTGTCAAGCGATCGGCTTTTTTAATTTTGCATAGTACACCCGATTATATTGATTAATCAGCTCGTCCAAAACCATAGATTGTCGGAGTACATCCATATGACCTAGTCCGTATTTCGCCTGCAAATCATAGAGCCACTGTCGATTTTTCTCCAATCGTTGTTGCAAAGTTTCCTCACTTTCCATCATATATCCCTCCTTAGATGGTACTTATTTTAGGGTGTCATGTGTATATATGGGAAAAGTGAAAGTGCATGATGATACTTTACTAAAAGAAAAATCCAGCTCTAGGAGCTGGCTGTAAGGTAAAATTAATATCTACAAGTGGCTACAAGTAGTGATGTAATGTATATGTATGTTACGTCTATAACAACGCTCAGCGCTAATGATAAAGCTTCATACGATCTTGCTTATAAAAAATACTAATTAAGGAGGTACAACAAATGATAATGAACATGAAGAAAAATTTTATTTTCTTGTCCCTTTTCACTATGATTGCAATGCTGGCTTCTGGTTGTTCAAATAATGCTGTAGACAAGAATATAACGAAGTCTGGTGAGATTCCAACCAGTTATTTACATGCTGCATTCGATATAAATGTAGATAACCCTAAAGAGGTTGTAGGTTTTGCAGACTATGTATTTGTAGGATTTGTAGAAGAAATGACTGGAACCGATTATAAATTTCCTGTAACTAAAGAAACGGAAGATGGGCCAAAAGAATTGAAAAGTCCCTATACGAATTATTCCATTAAAGTGCTTGATAATATAAAAGGTAATCTAAAGAAAGGTGTTTCCATTCCTCTTCAAAAATCTGGGGGACTGAGTGAAGATAAGAGCACATATCTTTTATATGAAGATGACTCTCTCCCACAAAAAGGAAAGGCATACGTATTTACTGCTGCGACTCAGCCCGATGGTTCGTTGTTAGTATCAGGGCCAAATTCTAATATAGAAGTACAAACAGATTTCTTTTCGAAAAACAGTATCCAGGCGCTTAGTGAAGAGAGCATTGCTAATGAACTAACCAAAACAGATGAGTATAAAAAGTATCAAGATGCCTATAAAAACGAAATTGATAAAGATCGCAAAAGATTTACTTCCAAGTATGAGGCTTCTTAATACGAGCATCTTTCATAAATTTCCGGTGCAACCCGATTCGGATGAGGTCAAACTCTGAATACCAATTCCTAATATAGATTTAAGTTTTTTTGTAAAACAGTCTAAACCTTATTATAAGGGATTAGACTGTTTTCAATCTAAAAGCATATCCCAGTGGTAAGGTACTCTGCTAGTGTTTGTAAATCATTAAGGAAGGCAAGGAGGATTTACACGAAATACTTGTCTTTAATCAAACCCTTAACATGGATGCTGATCAAGCTTCCGTAGATATTCCCGATAGAAAGCGTCCAAAGATTGAAAAGGGAAGCTCGGTTTCTCGAAGCATTTCATTTCTCACTATAAAAGACCCTCTACAATATGTATTAGTTACTGGTAGAACGATAAAAACAAAAGATGAGCTTAAGTAAAAGAGGAAAATAAATGATTTAGAGCGCCTAAACTGGGGATATTCTCCTCGAAGGCGCTCTATTTTATTGTTTGTTGATGATCCCAAAGGTTGTTACCTTTTCGCTTATTCTCTTATTCTTAAAATCCTTAAAAGAAAAAACCAGCTCTAGGAGCTGATTTTACGGTAAAAATCGTTTTAATGAAGTCATCAAACCCCACCATGTTGTTCAAATGGTTTGTAAGTAGATCCTTTTTCTGGATGCTGTATTGGAATGATCACTATTGCCACTAACAGAAGAATAGTCACCAAAAGGAGTAGCCCTAACTTATTCTTCATCATCACGCACCTCATTAATTAAAGTTTGGTAGGATATTATTATATCGGAAGATGCATTTTTTCTATAACGCTCAAGCAATTTTACGCATTTGATTATACATGGCTTGTTGTTAGTAGGAGAGGATATCTCCAAGCTAATAATTAAGTATTTAAATCCCTCTTGATATTTACCTCTACGTAAGTAGTATTTAGCTAATTCTTGTAAAAAGTGAGCGAAGCGCTCTGACATAAATTGTTGGGTATACACGCCTACACTTTTTTGTTGTTTAATTAAAGACTGGATCTCTAATTCAAACTGCTTGAGTACATCATCTACATTAAAATCATATTGGTTAGCCGCTTCGATTATGTTAACCAATGCGGTGAGAACCTCATTTTTCTTGGAAGTAACGTAAGCAAAATAGTCTGGAAGGACACCTATATCTCCAGCCAACAGCTTATTCACGTAAGTATTAGCCTGTGCCCATTCAGTAAATCGTTCCTTCCAAAGCAAGGTCTGTTCATCAGTCTCCTTCACCCAACTTAAATCAGCGTAAGTGTACGTATACTCCAATGCCTGATTGTAGTCTTTCCGCGCTTCACAGACACCTGCACGAAGTAAGTAGGAGTAGGCCCAATACACAAACGAGGGATTGACCGGAGTTTTCTTCTTTTTCCGTCTTTTTAGCTTAACCTGCTGATTGATCTCGCACTGAATTGCAGCCTTGTCTCCCATAATTTTAGCGAATATGTCCACCTTTCCCCATTTCCGTAATGATCGGTATGTATTCACTAAATCTTTTAATGCGTCGAGTTGGTCAGCATCATCAAGCCGTTCAACGTAATCTTCAAAATGGATCGCAGCCTGATAATTTATTTCCTGATCATCCCCTTGCTTCGCCATAAAAATGCGGTACTGACAAAGAGCTAGTCGTTCGGAGTGTTGCTTTTTCTCACCTACGGCTATGCTTTCATACAGGATGATGGACGCTGCAAATTTTCCTTGTTTAAAGAAGTCTTCAGCTATGATAAACAGAGCATCGGCGTATGCCAGCTTTTCCATAAGCAAATTGACAACCTGTTCAATACAATCCAACATGTCCAACTCCGCGCAATTGTACAAAAGGGGTCTGACTCTACGGATGTTAGGGGTTGTTGCACTCAGAAATTCCTCAATATAGTTATCGTAAAAATGCCCCTTGGGGTGCCCCAACGTAGTTGTAATGCGATCTAACTGGTGAACGGAGAGTGCACGGTTGCCTGTGACGATCCCGCTTACGGTGCCTGGATTGATGCCTGCCACCAGACCAAACTGGGTAATGTTTAACCCATTCTGTTTCATGAAGTTTTCCAGTTCTGTGCGTATCGTGGTTGTAGGTTCCAAATGTAACAACCCCTTTAACGTAACATTTTATATAGCACGTTAGATACCGATCTATAAGGATATTTCTTGGGACAATCCGATGCTAAAATGTGAGGCTATTCTGGAAGATATTATACCATCTTATGGATTTATTATATATACTTTTCAACTAATTACTTTTTTGTGAATTAGGGGGCCGGAACAGGAAATGCATGAAGGGAGGCTTAACTATGCAATTTACGTCAGAATATAAACATGAAGCCACCCCATATAATGGAGTGACTTCTTTAAAGAATTTCACTCATCGTACTTATTAGCAGGTGTTTATATACTTTGGTATGTGTAAAATGAAGCTACCCATCTGGAGCAGTCTAAAAAACAATTGCATCAGTATTAATTTTACGAAAATAAAGTTGGACGAATTGTCATTTTAAAAAAAGTCTATACATATAATTTAAATGTATAGACAAATCAAAAAAACGGATTTATAATTACGCTGTAAGCGGTTTCTAGTAGTTAGCATCCAATTAGACCTTGAGAGGAAGGAACAATCATGAAAAATATTTTACTGGCGTGCAGCTCGGGTATGTCTACAAGTTTGCTGGTTACCAAAATGCAGGATTATGCCAAGTCTATTGGGGACGAGGCTGAAATTTGGGCAGTAGGTCAGGATCAGGCAGCAGAAGAAATGGCTAAGGCGGACGCGGTATTGATCGGACCGCAAATGAGTTTTCTTAAAGGACAGCTGCAAAAGGAAGCTGCTCAATACGGTATCCATGTAGAAGTGATCGACATGATGGCGTACGGATTGGTCGACGGCAAGAAAGTCTATGAACAGGCTTTGAAGCTGGTGGAGCGTAAAAATGGATAAAGTCAATATAGCCGATCTGACGGAAGAGCAAATTAGTTTCCAACTCATTCTTCATAGTGGAAGCGCTCGCAGTAAAGTGATTCAAGCATTGAGCGAATACCGGAATGAGAACACGGAAGGTGCAGACGATCTCATTAAGCAGGCGAAGCAGGATTTGCGGGCTGCGCATGATATCCATTTTCAAATGGTGAAGAATGAAGCCGGAGGAACCCCAACTCCTTTGTCGCTCCTTCTGATGCATGCGGAAGACCATCTCATGTCCACGGTCACTATGAAGGATCTGGTTCAAGAGCTGCTAGAGCTTTTCAAATCCAGAAATTTATAATCTATACACAAGAGTTTGTGAAATTAGGGACATGAAAATTTCACAACAAACCTGATGCAAGTTACTTCGCGGGGAGGAATAGGCTTTGTTTGAAAAATTAAGCCAAATTTTAATACCTATTGCCGGTAAACTGAACAACAACCGCTATCTTACTGTATTGCGTGATGCATTTATGTTGTCATTTCCATTAACGGTTTTCGGCTCTATTATCGTCGTTATTATTAATCTGCCGTTTCTAAAAGGGTGGATGGGCGAGGGCAATCTGACGACCTTTCAGAATCTGCTGAATATTGCGCCTAATGCAACACTGAATATCATGACCATGTTCGTGGTCGTCGGGATCGGATATTATCTATCCCGAAGTTATAAGGTAGAGCCGATATTTGGCGGCATGATCGCTTTGGCCAGCTTCCTGATGCTGACTCCGTTCATGCTGACTCAAGAGAGTGGCGCTACGATTGCGGGTGTTATTCCGGTCGACCGGATTGGGGCCAAGGGCATGTTCCTCGGGATGATCGTCGCTTTTATCGCGGCTGAGATTTACCGAAAGGTGACGCAGCGGAACATTATTATTAAAATGCCTCCGGGCGTTCCCCCGGCAGTTGCCAAGTCGTTTGCCGCATTGCTGCCTGCGTGTATTACGCTGGGAATATTTTTAATCATCAACGTAGTGGTCGCTTTGACGCTTCACAATAATCTGCACGACTTGATTTATCATGCCGTTCAGGCACCGCTGGTGCATTTGGGCAGTGGCATTATACCTACACTGATTGCTATTTTCTTTGTTCAGCTCTTATGGTTCTTTGGGCTTCATGGTCAAATTATCATCAACTCGGTCATGGACCCGATCTGGAATACGCTGGCGCTTGAAAACTATGAAGCGTACTCCAAAGGATTGGAACTGCCACATATCATCACCAAGCAGTTTGTAGATATTTATACAGTAGGTATCGGTGGTACAGGGATGACACTGGCCGTGGTACTCTCGATTCTGTTCTTCCTTAAGAGCAAGCAATTGAAGCAGGTCAGTAAGCTGGCCCTTGGACCGGGTCTGTTTAATGTCAATGAGCCCGTCATATTCGGTTTGCCGATTGTGATGAATCCGCTTATTTTTGTCCCATGGGTCATTTCTCCAATGATCGTTACGCTGATTACTTACTTTGCCATGTCCACCGGGATTGTGCCGCCGCCAAACGGGATACAGGTTCCTTGGACGATGCCGTTGTTCTTTAGTGGAATGATGGCTACGGGCTCCCTAATGGGTGGCGTGCTGCAACTATTTAATATGGCTGTCGTCTTTGTCATCTGGTTCCCGTTCTTGAAAATTATTGACCGGATAAATGTGCGTAAAGAGCAGGAAGAGCAGCTTAGCCAAGCAGCCATTGCGGGTAAGGATCAAACTATTGGAATGTAATGTGAATGAGCTACTAGATTAGCGGCTTATTCTTTGCAAAAGAGAGAGGAGTAGAGAGCTGTGAATCATACCGAAATGAAAGATATAGAGCAGCAAACCATTCAATACCGTTTTCCGTCCGACTTCTGGTGGGGTTCCTCAGCTTCGGCTACCCAGACGGAAGGAACTGTGGAGGGAGACGGCAAAGGGCCGAATATTTGGGATCATTGGTTTGAGCAGGAGCCGAACCGTTTCTATGACGGGGTCGGCCCAGCCGATACGTCTCGTTTTTATACGCGCTACAAAGAAGATATTGCACTGATGAAGGAGCTGGGCCATAATTCGTTCCGGTTCTCCATCTCCTGGTCGCGGCTGTTTCCAGCGGGAAGGGGTGTAATGAACGAGCAGGCCGTTCAATTCTACAATGCAGTAATAGAAGAGTTGCGTCAGGCCGATATTGAGCCGTTCGTAAATTTGTATCACTTTGACTTGCCGATGGCCTTGCAGGAAAAGGGAGGCTGGGTGAATCGGGATACGGTCGAGGCTTATGTGGATTACGCCAATACCTGCTTCGAGCTGTTCGGGGATCGTGTAGCCAAATGGTTTACGCATAACGAGCCAATTGTCCCGGTGGAAGGCGGCTATCTGTACGATTTCCACTATCCGAATGAAGTGGATTTCCGTAAAGCTGTACAGGTGGGATATCATACCCTGTTATCGAGCGCCAGTGTCATTCAGGCATACAGAAAGGGAGGCTATAAGGGCAAAATCGGCATTATTTTAAACCTGACGCCAACCTATCCGCGTAGTCAGCATCCGGCAGACGTGCAGGCTGCTGAAATATGCGATGCGTTCTTTAACCGTTCCTTTTTAGACCCATCTGTGACGGGAGAATTTAATCCTTTGCTCGTGGAGCTGTTACGCCAAGAGGATTTTTTACCAGTAACGGAAGAAGGGGACCGGGAGATTATACGTCAGGGTAAGGTTGACCTGCTGGGCATTAACTATTATCAGCCACGCAGAGTCAAGGCCCGCGAAAGTCTGCCGAACCCGGACGCGCCTTTTGTGCCCGAACGTTTCTTCGATTATTACGTCATGCCTGGTCGCAAGATGAATGAGATGCGGGGCTG
This sequence comes from Paenibacillus maysiensis, assembly GCF_000520815.1. Lineage (GTDB taxonomy): Bacteria > Bacillota > Bacilli > Paenibacillales > Paenibacillaceae > Paenibacillus > Paenibacillus maysiensis. Next base: position 11,792 of record NZ_ASRY01000225.1, read on the forward strand.
GGAGATTTATGAGAAGGGAATATACGACATTTTGACTAATGTCAGACAAAATTATGGTAACATCGAATGCTTCATTTCAGAAAATGGAATGGGTGTTCAAGGTGAGGAAAAATTCAGGGATGCACAGGGCATGATCCACGATGATTATCGCATTGATTTTATCCGTGAGCATCTAAAATGGGTTCAACGGGCCATCTCGGAGGGCTCTAATGTGAAAGGCTATCACCTGTGGACGTTTATGGACAACTGGTCCTGGTCGAACGCCTATAAAAACCGCTATGGCTTTGTATCAGTCGATCTTCAGGACGGAGGTAAACGATCCGTTAAACAAAGTGGGTACTGGTTTAAGCAGGTGATCGAGAATAACGGATTTTAAGGTGGTCCTCTGGACCGCCTTTTTTTCTTCATCACCGTCGAGAGCTGTGCTGTACGCCGCTGGTGAGAAAGTATAATGTTCGGTATACTTACTTATACCTAATACCTTAACGTCCCGCCTGCAGAACAAAAAGAACCAGCGCTACCGATGTTTTGGTAAAATGCTGACATAAAACAATTTTTAGTACAGGTGGTAGACTGATGAATAAATACGAGCGAATTGCACAAGAGGTCAAACAGCGGATTATGGATAAAACCTATAGCGGTGATGATCCGATTCCCGATGAAATCTCGCTGGCAAGTGAGTTTCAGGTGAGTCGGATGACGATTAAGAGGGCATTGGATACGCTGGTGATGGAAGGACTATTGAATCGTAAAAGAGGACACGGGACCTTTATCGTCAAATCGGTTCACAATGGACCTGTTAACGTCGTGGTGAATGAAATGCTGGGGTTAACCAACGTCCTGCGCGGAAAAGAAATCAAAAATAAAATTGTAGCTTTTGATGTTCAATTTCCATCCGAGGAAGTAGCGGCTCATCTATTTATTGATGCCAATTCTCCTGTATATCACCTCATCCGTCTGCGTGTTGTGGAGGGCGAGCCCTATGTTATCGAGCGCACTTACATGCCCACGAAGCTGATTAGCGGCATTACCGAGCAGGTGCTCTATGGTTCGGTGTACAAACATATTAAGGAGGAGCTGGGCCTTAATATTGTGGGTTCACATCGTACGATCCGGGCATCCAAGTCAACAAGACTGGATCGGGAGCATTTGGACTGTGCGGCAGACGATCCGATACTGGAGATCGAGCAGGTGGGTTATCTGGATACGGGTATACCATTTGAATACTCATTCTCGCGACATCGGTACGATAAATTTGTGTTTACCACGGTGAATCGGATGCGTTGAGCGAGTGTGTACGAAGCGGATGGTAAAAAGCAAACATGGCAGTAGAAGCTTCCTTATGTGGGTGCTTTCCTGCCATGTTCTTTTTAATGAAGCGAATTAATGACCAAGCAATCTTACTTCATGCACCGTCGGAGTATACCAGTTGTTCGGGTTATTGAACAACACCGCAGTGACAAGATTAATTCGCACGTAGCGTGCCTGGAAGTTAACCTTGTCACTGGTAAACCCATACGCAGTATTACTGGTGCGGTCAATCGTGGAATAGCTAGTTCCATCCGTGCTGTATTCGATTTTATATTTATAATACGCCTCAGAACCCTTGTACATAAACCAGGAAATATCCACTTCGCTGATCGTCTTCGTGCTGCCCAGATCAACCTGCCACCAAGCGGGCCAGGATGCAGATGCAGTCTTCCATGAGGTTTGGGCGTTGCCGTCATTCGCCAGCGAAGCGGGAGAGCCAGATGCGGCTGAGTTAGCAGTCGCTGTTTTGCCTTGCGCGTGATTCACAAGAGAAGGCAAAATCACGTTGCCTGTCGTAGCATCCAGATCCCAACTGCTGTACCAGTTCAGCGTTGCTGTTTTATTGGAGTCATTCAGGGTCAGCGGTAGCCATATGAACTTGTGGTCGCTCAGATTGAGCGGATTCCAACGGTCGCCCATATAAATGTAGCTGGTGCCTGCGCTCCCTGTAATGGTGGCGATGGAGTGAATCTGCGAGCCGTAGGCCGCCGGGTCACCGAAGGGTGAAAGCGCAGACCAGCTTCCCGTCATGGAGCTGGCGGTTGCATAAGCACCCTGATTCGGATACCAGCCGGATGCCTGCGAGGTAAACAGATAGTAGGTGTTGTTCTTTTTGACAACAGCAGGGGCTTCGCGGTAACCATTCTCGAAAATCCAACCAACAAACGATTGCACTCCTATATAATCGTCGGTCAGCTTGAAGATCGCCATCGTATCGTTGGCGCCGCCATTTTTGCGGGAAGCAGTAACGAGGTAGCCACTGCCGTCCGTATCCGTGAATAGGGTCATATCGCGGGATTCATAATTCAGCGGGCGGAAGCTGCCTTGATAGGCAAAAGCTCCGTCTGGTGTATCGCTGGTAGCGACAGCTACGCGGCCCAGCGAATAATCGGTGCCATTTTCATAATGCGCCCATAGCACGTATTTTCCGGTTGCTTTGTTATAAATGACCTTGGGGCGCTCAATTTTGCTGGAATTCAGCTCAGGGGCGGAATCTTTGGTGAGAATACTGCTGCGGAAGGACCAATTTTTCAGATCGGTTGAGGTATATACGTTCACTTTTTCAAATTTCCAGTTCTCGGCATGCTCGCCGTACCAATAATAGGTAGAGCCTACCTTTAAAATGTTACCGCTGTTCGCCTGAATCGGGTTACCTGCGGTATCCTTCCAATCCGTTCCGTTGGTAATGGCTGTGCTTGCTGTTGCGCTCAAGGATAGTTTTGCATTGGCGGCGTCCAAACCATTCAGCGCTTCGACTCCATAGGTTGCTTGAGTCACGCCTGTCGCACTGGCATGTGCTGCATTAGGCTCAAGACCTATACCAGCCACTGCGAGTATGATACAAATCCATGCGCCTAACCATTTGCTGTTGTTGATCCACTTCACGATATCATATGCCTCCCTTAATGCGGATAGGATGGGCCAGAACAGCTTGTCCGGCACCTCATCTTCGATTTTATCTTAATTGAAAGCGTTTACAAGTGGAATAAATTGAAGTTTTTAGAAAGACGTTTCCCTTTTATCTACTTGCGGAAAGGTCATTGCTTATATTCTGAAATGTTTACGGGTGTGCGTTTTGTCATTGACACGTTCACAAATTATTTCAAATTTAAAGTGACTGCAATCACACAGGCGACGATTTCTCGTCGGTATACTTGGCTGTACTTAGGTGGTGCACAAAGGGCGGCATGTATGGAAGCACCTTTTGCCTTTTGTTCACCTTATTTTAGAGAGAAGAGGGATGCAAAGATGCTGAGTGAGCAAACCATTGCAACGATCAAATCGACTGTGCCTGTATTAGAGGTGCATGGAACTACGATCACCAAGCGTTTTTACCAAATGATGCTCGAGGCTCATCCTGAACTTTTGAATATATTTAATCACGCTAACCAGAAGCAAGGACGTCAGCAGGGGGCGCTTGCCAATGCTGTATATGCGGCTGCACAGTACATTGACCGTCTGGAGGAAATCCTTCCGGTGGTGCGGCAGATTTCACATAAGCATCGCAGTTTGGGAATTCAGCCTGAGCATTATCCCATCGTCGGAAAATATCTGCTTGCCGCGATCAAGGATGTGCTGGGTGAAGCGGCTACAGACGAGATCATCGCCGCATGGACCGAGGCCTATGGTGTGATCGCTAATGTATTTATAGACGTGGAAGCTGAAATGTACAAGGAGGCGGAACAGCAGCAGGGAGGCTGGTCAGACTTTAAGAGCTTTGTTGTGCAGAAAAAGGTCAAGGAAAGCGATCAAATTACATCCTTTTATCTGGTGCCGCAGGATGGACAGGTGCTGCCTGCATTTGAGCCGGGACAATACATTAGTCTACAGGCGCATATACCGGGTGAACCTAATACCCACATCCGTCAATACAGCCTTTCGGATGCACCGGGTCAACCTCACTACCGGATATCCGTAAAGCGCGAGGATGCCATGGCGTCGCGTCCGGCGGGGAAAGTATCTGTGTATCTACATGAGCGAGTGCAGGAAGGCGATGTGCTACAGGTATCTGCACCGGCTGGCGATTTCATACTGGATCGGGCAGATCGCAGACCTGTCGTGCTGATCAGTGGCGGGGTTGGGTTAACACCGATGGTCAGTATGCTGGCTTCCTTGGCGGCATCTGCACCGGATCGGCCCATCACCTTTGTCCACGCAGCAGCCAACGGTGATAACCACGCTTTGCGTGATGAGGTGGAAAAGCGGGTCGGGGCCCATGCACAAGCCACAGCTTGGTGGTGCTACAGCAGACCAACGGAGCAGGATCGGCTGGCACAGGCTTTTCACAAGGAAGGCCGTTTGGATCTGGCCTGGTTGCAATCCGTGATACCGGAACGTGACGCACAGTATTACTTTTGCGGCCCTGAGGGATTCATGCAATCGGTATACGGCCTGTTGAAGGAGTGGAATATCCCTGCTTCGGATATCCACTATGAATTTTTTGGCCCTGCCAGTGCGTGGGAAGCCGAAGCGCAGTGAGGTGTTTAAAAAGGCGAAGGATAGCTTCCTTCGCCTTTTTTGATCATCACGTATGGGGATTATATTTATTTGGCTGCTCGTGTTACATAAATGCTGTTAATCCTCAGACTGTCCCGTCCTGACCGGGAGGTCGCAGAAACGATGCTTGCTGCGGCATATACTGGCGTAAAGCCTCTGGAATACGGATCGAACCGTCTTCTTGCTGGTGATGCTCCAGCAGCGGGATCAAAATCCGGGGCGAAGCGACCGCTGTGTTATTGAGCGTGTAACAATATCGCAGTTCGCCGTCCGCATTGCGGTACCGAATGTTGGATCGACGCGCCTGAAAATCAAGCAACTGGGACGACGAGTGCGTTTCGCCGTAAGCCTGTCGGCTGGGCATCCATGTCTCAATATCCACCTGCTTGTAAGTTTTTTGCGCCATATCGCCTGTACAGACGGCCATTTTGCGGTAAGGCAGCTCCAGCAGTTGAAGCAGGTCTTCCGCATTGCGCGTAATCTCCTGAAACATCTGCTCCGAAGCGTCCAGACTGGCTTCACAGATCACCACCTGCTCGACCTTGGCAAACTGGTGAACACGATATAGTCCATGTACATCTCTTCCGGCCGAGCCGACCTCATTGCGGAAGCACACTGATACGGCCGCCAGTCGGATCGGGTCCGTAACATCCACGATCTCACCGCTGTAATACGAGACCAGCGGAACCTCCGAAGTACCGACGAGCCATTGATCCTCTCCTGCGATACGATACGTCTGATCCAGCCCAAGCGGGAAAAAACCAGTGCTGCGCATCGCCTCCGCACGTACCATCAGCGGAACATCCAGCAACTGGAATCCCCGTTCGGTCAGCAGGTCCACCGCAAGCTGCTGTACTGCCCGGTGCAACGCGACCCCCGCTCCCGTCAGGTAGTAGTTCCGGGTTCCCGCTGTTTTGACACCTCGAGGGACGTCGATCAGCTTGTGAAGCTCACCGAGCGCCATATGATCCTTTGGTTCAAATCCGAAATCCGGGACCGACCCGACCCTCTCCAGTTCTACATTATCCTCATCCGATCTACCCCGTGGTGTATCTGGCGAAACGATATTAGGAACCATAAGCATGAGCTGTTGAAACTGCTCCTCCACTTCCCGCTGCGGTGCTTCCAGACGGTCTAACTGTCCGTTAATTTCTTTGACCCGTCGCTTGGCTTCTTCCGCCTGATCGCTCTTTCCGGCATGAATCAGTGCGCCAATATCCTGACTACATTGATTCCGCGTATGACGGAGTTGCTCCACTTCCTGAAGCAACTGCTTTCTCCGGTTATCCAGGGTGAGCAGCTCTGCAACCGAGACCTGTATTCCTTTTCCATTTGCTGCTGTCTGAATCTCTTCTTGATGTTCTCTGATCCACTTGATATCCAACATGACACCGCACTCCTTTTCGGATAAAAATACAAAAAGCGCCCTCATCCACATGGGACGAGGAGCGCTCTGATCTCGCGGTGCCACCCAAATTGACCGGACAGCATGACAGATGTCATGACTCTCCAATCCACTTTGCTCCGCTATAACGGGCGGTTCCGGTTCACTTAGGAATACATGTTCATATCGTACACTCATGTATGTTCCTTGGCGTAAACACCTCCGAGTTGGATGCTCTTCACGGGCGTGATGTCGTTTTCTTTTTTGTTAGTATACGGATTTTTGGCAGGTTAATCAAGCTACAACAACTTTTTAAGCTGCGATATACGGCTTTGTGATACGCCAAGCCATTGTGCATATTCGCCCTGCTTGGCATGGGGATGTTCATGTACCATTTTTCTTAGACGCTCGACTAATCGTTGTGATGATTGGTTGACTCTCTTTCTTTTATACGCAGGTTTCTTAACCGTTCGAGCAGGAGTGCGACTAACGCCTATATTTCCTTTTAGCTCTTGTATACAGTTTTTACATAAAAGTGAATCCCTAAAATAGGTCAGGTCTTCGTCAGCATTACATAGGTTACAAGCGACCCCGATATACTTTCGTATACTCACAAAACCCGTTTCGATATCCATATAAAATTCTAAAGGATCGCCAACATCGATAGCCATAGACATCCGCATTTCTTTAGGAATAACGATTCGGCCTAATGAATCTAAAGATCGAGTCATACCTGTATTCTTCTTCATCTTGCTCCCTCCTACTTCATCTGTCTTGGCAAAGCTCATTCCTCCAGTTGGGCACTTGCCTGATCGAACACTTGTTGTATGAGCTGGCTTATGCGAGCTTCTGAGATACCCAACATGCCAGCATATTGCTGTTGTGTAGCATGTGGATGGCTTTCATATAGATCTAAAAGAAGTTGGGCCATGATCTCTTTGGGTTGAAAGACTTGTACACGCATAGATACGGTCTTGAGCATATAGTTGCAATTTTTACATATGAGAAAGCCTTTGAAACCACTTAATTCTTCGGTAGAGAGACAAAAATGACAAGACTGCCCATAGTATCTTTGTAGTAATAGCGTACCTGTCTTTTCATCTGCAAAAAATTCAATAGAATGACCGTGAAAAATATCGCATGTATATAGGATTTCCTTGGGAATGACTAAGCGCCCTGTAGGGTCTAATTTTTTTGTCATTTTTACATGAGGCATTGCCAAAAAACCTCCTATTAGCAAGATAAAAAGCAATAAAATAGAAGTATTTATTGTACTTCCAAAAGGTGGTATTATCAGGAGTAGTCAAAACTTCTATCATATTAAAGTTCACGCTGAAAGGGTGGTTTATTATGAAAATCACACCCAAGATTAGAGCAGAATTAGAAAGATACCTCAAACAAGCAGGCTTGAGCATGACCGGGTTTGGACACATTGCTGGCATGAATCCGGGTACGGTGAGCGGTATTATAACGGGTAATCGTACCATTTCGGTGCACCAATTGGATCGCATTACGTTAGGAATGAATTTACCCACTGACCATTTCTATGAAAGATATATTGAAGAAAGTGTGATAGATGCACCGCTGAACTGGAAAAGAATTAGCCCGTTCTTGTACCGCTGTGTGCAGTTTCAGCGCGTAGACTGTTTGCAAAAAGTAGTAAGTGTGCTGCTGGATAATCTGGGCTATCTTCCTTATCTCTTTGCATTAGCAGAAGATTGTTATAAACAAGATTATCGGGAAGCAGCGGCTTACCTATACGAGAATATCGCCGAGGGCGAAAAACAGCAGCATTCGGAACGACTTGCGATCTGCCAATATCGCTTGTTCACCCTTGCGATCGGAAAGGATCAGAATCGCAATATGGACGCCGCCGCCAAATTCGAATCGTTTGTCCATCGTTTGCATGAAGCCGACCAACTGGATGCACTGAAGGATTTAGCGAATGTGTATAGAGCATTGAGCCAGTGGGACAAGGTATATAAGTATGCAAAGCAGATGGGACAGCTAGGGAGAATATACTATGGCATGGTTCATAACGCTGAGCGCAAGGAAAAAGAACCACAAAAGAAGCTAAGCAGGCCGTTTTTTGTATACATAGCTTACGCCGAATTGATGTGTGCTAATGCCTGTGATGCCACGGGAGATCATGAGCAGGCATTAGTACATCTTCAAGGCTATGCTGATCTAAGCTGGGTTAAGGAAAGTGACCCGGACACGCTCCATTGGTTGGGTCTATTTCAGCACTGGGCGAAAATTAATACTTACGTGAATAAGCTTATGTCAGGAGATGTGAGTGTCCTACCGGATTATGTAGAATATATGGCAGGCGAAAAATATATTTTCAACGAACTCTTAAACGTCATTGAAGCAGCTAATCGTTATCATATTGATGTGGATCATATCCTTCGGCGCTTTGAACCCCAAATTGCAGCGTATCAGGAGCCATCCCCTGCTGATATTAAGCAACAATTTTTGCCACAGCAGTATGCACGGTTTTGGTACAAGATGGCCAAGTATAGCCTTAATAAAGGAAGATATTCATATGGTTTCGAGTGCCTTTTAGTCGCTTGGGAAAAAGCTCTTACAATTAATAATCAACTGATTATCTCAAATTGTGCACGATTATTTGATCGTTTTAGTGTGAATGCTGTCTTTGAAGCAGGAAAAAAACTTCAAAAAATGTGGAAAGAAAATGATCAAAAAGATGGTTTTGTTCTTGACAGCAATTAGCTTTGAACTGGTACTGGTACTACCAGTGCAGGCTAAAGACCCTACCCTTGGCACATTCAAACCGCAAGAACACATTGGTTCAGCTTGATCCGAGCATAAATTCTTTACCATTGACCAGCCTAGCCGCTGGTCTTTTTTTGCTATATTTTGCTGATTTTTGATTGCTAAAATAGCCATTCATATTTCCACATTCCATCCTAAAATGAGATACATTAGGAGGGAATGCGCTATGAATACAGATGAAACGTTAAATCAACAGTTGGAAGATGCCCGGCAACGATTGCATGATCTGTACAAACAGTATGGTTTCGGACATGCCTGTGTGCTTGAACAGTCTATGTTTTTGGATGAACTGATTAATCAGTACAACCGTATGTTTCAGACCAAGAAGCTGACCCAACCGATATAACCAAACATCCTCATGCTTTCAGAGCCATATCATCTACATTGTTTTTCTTGCCTTAGCATGACGCCTGGTTTCGTTCAAGTAAATAAAACAGATGCCGTTTATGCAAAACTATTCCTCCTCTCATCTAACTAGTATAATCATTCTATATAATGGCTTTTTTAAAAGGAAAATACAATAACATGTCATAAAATGTAATAAATTTTGGGGTGATAAGGTAAGATTTAATGCACATATTAATTTCAAAAACCAACCAATGACCAATAAAATCTATCCTTTGACCTAAAGGAAATGGCAATTCAAGCTTGTTAAAAGCTTTGGAGGGTTAGCTATCTAGGAGAGGGGATTCATTTATAGGGGATTATTGAACATTTGCGTAGAAAAACAGAAATCATGTGAAATAATTACCATAGATAAAAAAATATAATAACAATGCAATATATTTATAATGTGGTTTCACATGCAATTTCCTTCACTCTACTTTTTGCTCGATTACATAAGATTACATACTCACATGTTTATTAGCGTTGTTAGTCGCTTTTTTTGTGAGTTTCTATGCAAAAGAAGTTTCTATAAAATAATATTATTGGAGGAATAATCTATGAAAAAGAAAAGTTTTGCGTTGATTGCTCTATCATTAGCTCTATTTTCTGTTCCGGTTGTATCTGTTGCAAATGCTGAGGTAACTAATTCTAATATTGCTGTTAGTGAGTCAGCTACTTCACAGCCCAAAGTAGTTAAAGCCTACATAACTACAGAGAGTGGTTTGGAAGAAATCTCGTTAAATGAGTATCAAAAACTCCTTTCTCAAGAACAGCCACAGACAGTCACAGCTCAAGTTTATGATAGCGGAAATAGGATTAGCCCAATGGCTGATACTGGCCTTGACTTTGTTTCTAAGCGTAAATTAATTCAGTCCTTATATTATCCTAGCCAATTACAAGTAGCTATGAAAAGCGATGTAACTGACTATATTAAAAATTCAAGTAAAACTACCACAATAACGCAAATGGTGGGTTGGTCAAAAAGTTATACGTGGAGTGCGAATATGACCGTTTCTGTTAAATGGTCTGACGCAATAACTCAAGTGCTAGGAGGTGGCTGGTCGACTAGTGATACCTATACTTATACTAGTTCTCTAACTGTTAAGCCTGGATATCAAGCGAAACTACAATTTACCCCTTTTTATAAAGTGGTTACAGGGGACCTAGTTGGTTATAATTATGTGGATACGGTATTAGAGCGCATCCGTAATGTTACCATCAAAACCCCTGTTAAACTTGCGGGTGGTAAAGTACAAGGTGTAATCACTGTAGTAGAAACAAAGCTATAGTAATTAATTCATAATGTAAAAGAAGAAGGCTTAGGCCTTCTTCTTTTTTTTTTAGTACGCCCAGCATGGGCGTCATCTCTAGGGTGAAAGTCCTGAACGGGGGCTGGCGAGCGCCTACCGTTAGCCAAGGGCAAGGGTGTCCACCGTGAGGTGGAATCTGAAGGAAGCTGGAGGCAAAAGCACGGGCCAAGGTACACGAACTGGATTTGAGGCTGTGTCAGTCGGATGAGTCACCTAAACATGACGAAATCCAAAGCCGCCAAGGACTGACGCGGTATACTCCAGTGGTCGCGGGCGGAAAGATGGCGTTCTTATCTGGGGAGACCTGTCAGATAAGCAAGGAAAAAAAACTTGTAACCGTAGCCGAGAGGCTACGCTGAACGGACAGGAGTCAGCAGAAGCCATAGTACGTAAGCTGTTGCAACAACTTACGGAAGGGCTGAACCGAAAGGAGAGAGGAAATCGATGCGTTCGCATGAAGAGCAAAGACAGCCGAATATCTCGCAAGAGAGCTGCCAGCAAAGAGAAGCGGTGAAGCCGTCAGGGTATGCTGGAGCGCCGAGTTCTTCGTCGGCACAAGTCGCCCCATCCTCTCGCGAAGACCAGAACAACTTGCTGGAACGAATGCTCGAAGGAGATAACCTCAGGCTCGCATACAAACGAGTGGTGCAAAACGGAGGAGCGCCTGGTGTGGACGGTGTAACGGTAGCCAATCTACAAGTTTACCTGAATACGCACTGGGCAAGGGTGAAAACTGAACTTCTGACGGGAACGTACAGGCCTGCGCCAGTCAAACGGGTGGAAATTCCCAAACCCGGAGGCGGTGTACGGCTTTTAGGCATCCCGACCGTGATGGATCGTTTCCTCCAGCAAGCCCTTCTACAAGTCATGAACCCGATCTTTGACGCGCAATTCTCCGGGTATAGCTACGGCTTTCGCCCGGGGAAAAGTGCACATGATGCAGTCAAGCAAGCCCAAAGATATATCCAAAGTGGCCTCAGATGGGTCGTGGATTTGGATATGGAGAAATTCTTTGACCAGGTGAATCACGATATGCTGATGGCAAGAGTCGCGCGGAAAGTGACGGACAAAAGAGTGTTGATGCTGATTCGTGCCTATCTGAACGCCGGAGTCATGGTGGACGGAAAGCTGGAGCGTAGCCGGGAAGGAACACCACAAGGCGGCCCGCTTAGTCCGCTATTGGCCAACATTCTACTGGACGATTTGGATAAAGAATTGACGGAACGTGGCCTGCGGTTTGTGCGCTATGCGGACGACTGCAATATCTTTGTGGCGAGTAAGCGAGCAGGCGAACGTGTGATGGAATCGGTAAGTCGGTTTGTAGAAGGAAAGCTAAAGCTAAAAGTGAATGGGGAAAAGAGCGCGGTAGCCAGACCCTGGCACCGGAAGTTCTTAGGGTTCAGTTTCCTGAGCCAGAAGCAGGCGACGATTCGAATAGCACCGAAGAGCCTCAACGCATGTAAAGAGAGGATTCGAGAGCTGACAAATCGAACATGGTCCATTTCCATGGAAGAACGGATTCGCCGATTGAACCGCTATCTGTTGGGTTGGCTGGGTTATTTCCGTCTAGCCTCGGTGAAGACGCATCTCCAAAAACTGGACCAGTGGATTCGGAGGCGACTCCGAATGTGCCTGTGGAAGCAATGGAAACGAGTACGCACACGAATCCGTGAACTCCGGGCACTTGGGGTTCCAGAGTGGGCATGTTTCAAGATGGCTAACTCGAGGCGAGGCGCATGGGAAATGTCCCGGAATACCAATAATGCCCTTCCTACTTCCTATTGGAAAGAGAAAGGGCTGAAAAGTTTGCTTTCACGTGATCTGGAGCTTGGTTAACCTTTTGGAACCGCCGTATGCGGACCCGCAT
>NZ_ASRY01000226.1 GCF_000520815.1 Paenibacillus maysiensis
CTGCATCGGCTTCTGTGCTGAGCACGTCTTCGGTGTCGGAAGAGATCCTGCGGGACAAGTCGATTCTCTTTTTCAAAAAATTGCTATCGACCGTCCTGAAGATGCCGACGGCCCGCATCGAAGCGGATGCGCCGCTGGAGGACTATGGCATTGATTCGATCATGGTCATGCAGATGACCAACCAGCTGGAAAAAGCGTTCGGTTCGCTGCCGAAGACCTTGTTCTTCGAATATCAGAACATCGAAGACCTGACCGGGTACTTCATCGACTCCTATCCGGAGCCGATGAAAAAGCTGCTCGGGGTCGAGGTGCCGACAGATCAGCCGACTCCGGCAGCCGCTGAGCCGGTTGCCGCAGCCGAGCCGA
>NZ_ASRY01000227.1 GCF_000520815.1 Paenibacillus maysiensis
CTAGGTTAAGCTACAAAGAGCACACGGAGGATGCCTAGGCGCCAGGAGCCGACGAAGGACGTGGCGAACAACGATAAAGCCTCGGGGAGCTGTAAGCAAGCTTTGATCCGGGGATGTCCGAATGGGGAAACCCGGCTGTCTTCATCGACAGTCACTTTCTGCTGAATACATAGGCAGAACAGAGGCATACCAGGGGAACTGAAACATCTAAGTACCCTGAGGAAGAGAAAACAATAGTGATTCCGTCAGTAGCGGCGAGCGAACGCGGATTAGCCCAAACCAAGGAGCTTGCTCCTTGGGGTTGTGGGACGTCTCACATGGAGTTACAAAGGAACCGGTTAGATGAAGAGGTCTGGAAAGGCCCGCCAGAGAAGGTAAAAGCCCTGTAATTCAAAACCCGTTCCCTCCGAGACGGATCCCGAGTAGTGCGGGGCACGTGAAACCCCGTATGAATCCGGCAGGACCATCTGCCAAGGCTAAATACTCCCTGGCGACCGATAGTGAAGCAGTACCGTGAGGGAAAGGTGAAAAGCACCCCGGAAGGGGAGTGAAATAGATCCTGAAACCGTGTGCTTACAAGAAGTCAGAGCCCGATCTAGGGGTGATGGCGTGCCTTTTGTAGAATGAACCGGCGAGTTACGTTCCCGTGCAAGGTTAAGGTGAAGAGCTGAAGCCGCAGCGAAAGCGAGTCTGAATAGGGCGAATGAGTACGTGGACGTAGACCCGAAACCGGGTGATCTACCCCTGTCCAGGGTGAAGGTGCGGTAACACGCACTGGAGGCCCGAACCCACGCATGTTGAAAAATGCGGGGATGAGGTGGGGGTAGCGGAGAAATTCCAATCGAACCCGGAGATAGCTGGTTCTCCCCGAAATAGCTTTAGGGCTAGCCTCGGAATAAGAGTCGTGGAGGTAGAGCACTGATTGGG
>NZ_ASRY01000228.1 GCF_000520815.1 Paenibacillus maysiensis
ATCCTTGGGTGCATACATGAATGTGTTCATCCGATGCGCAGCCATAAAACGGACAGCATCCAGCCGATCCGCCAGGCTCCACGGTTCTCCGTAAAAGCCTTCAATAATCCCTCTGACCGGAAAAGAAGGCTCATCGCGAATGGACACTACAGGCAGTGTACATCGCTCCTGTTCGACTAGAAGCAGCAAATGCAGGGCATCCATACCGTACTTGAGACCTCTTTTATTAGCAGCATGGATTTCAATTCGACTTTCTTTGTGAATCTCCAAACGGTAGCCGTCTGCAACGAGCGCTCCATCGTACTCCAGTACCAGTTGCACGCTTCCCCGTGTTTCGGTCGGCACGCCCGGTCCCGGAGGCAAGATCAGCTTGATCGGCCCGTCAGGGTCCAGAACACCTTCATATTCCTGATTCATCCCGAAGCGGGAGGACAGCTCGCAAATCAAACGCGGTTCGGGTATAACCAGCTTTTCTCCACTGTCATACACATCACGAAAATAATATTGAATCTCCTGCGTTGTTAGCCCCACACGGGAATTGGGCCGCGTTCCTTTCTCCAGCTCCATCGTAGCCGTCTCCCCTTCCATTTACGGATCGTCCGTATCCGATATTTCCGGTCTATCCTTTGACTGCACCCGCCAAGCCTTCCATATAGTAGCGCTGTGTGAACAGGAACAAGATAATGATCGGCAGTACCGAAATCATCGTGCCCGCTGCAATCCAGCCAAAGTTATAGGCAAATTGACCATTAAGATACGTCAGCGCAGCCGCCAGCGGGTACAGCTCCGTGTCGTTCAGAATAACGATAGGCCACAGGAAGCTGTTCCAGAACGACATAGCCTCCAGCAAAGAAATGACGGCGAGCGCTGGCTTCACCAACGGTAGCACCAGCTGCCACCAAATTCGGAATTCCGAAGCGCCGTCCATTTTACCGGAATCGCGCACATCGGTAGGAATATGGATAAACGTCTGCCGCATCAGAAAAATGTTGAACACAGAGACAGCTCCAGGCAGCACCACTCCCAAATACGTATTGCCCAGATGAAGCCCCTGAATGGTCAGGTAATGTACGATGAACGACGTGTATGAAGGAATAATCATGGTGGCAATCAGTAGCGTAAACACCAGATTTTTACCCTTAAAACGAAATACAGCCAAGGGATATCCCGTCAGACTGGCGAGCACCACATTGAAAATAACGCCAAGCGCCGTAATGATCACCGTGTTCAGCATATACTTCGGAAAGTTCATAAACTGCCACACCTGAACATAATTATCAAAATCAATAAAGGTCGGGAAAATGGCAGGCGGCGTTGAGAAAATGTTGCGGCCCGGCATGAGCGATACGCTGAGCAGCCATAGGAACGGTCCCATTAAAAAGAGAGCGAGCAGCACTAGAAGCACATAGATTACCGTCATCCTGAGCATTCGACCAAGACTGTGCATGATGCGGCTGCTTTCCTTTTTATGAAGAGACGAGCGTAGCATTTTGTCATCCTGTAGATTCATCAATAGGGATTGACACCGCCTTTCCTATTGAATCGAAATACGATAATACTGAGCACCGCAATCATTGCACCGACAATTAAGCCAAGCGCCGAGGCA
Source organism: Paenibacillus maysiensis (assembly GCF_000520815.1). Classification (GTDB taxonomy): domain Bacteria; phylum Bacillota; class Bacilli; order Paenibacillales; family Paenibacillaceae; genus Paenibacillus; species Paenibacillus maysiensis. The sequence continues at coordinate 1,607 of NZ_ASRY01000228.1, forward strand.
TAACCAAAGTTAAACTGCTCCATCCCCTTTTGGAAAATATACAAGCTGGAGGTCAGCGTGGCTGTTCCCGGCCCTCCCTTGGTCAGTACATATACCTCATCGAACACGCGAATAGCCGCCATGAGCGATATGAGTGTGCAGAACAGAATGTAGGGTCTTAATAACGGGAGGGTAATATGGGCAATCAGCCGCCAGCGGCTTGCTCCATCCACTCTGGCGGCTTCGTACAGGTCTTGTGGAATGTTCTGCAAACCGGCCAGATAGAGCATCATATAATACCCGAGTCCCTTCCACATCGTGATGAACATAAGTACATACAGGGCCAAAGAACTGTCCGATAGCCAGTGAATGTCCTTACTGATCAAGCCTGCCTGCATAAGCAAATAGTTCACAACGCTGTTTTTGCCAAGCAACCAGCTCCAAATCAAGGCCACGGCTACCATAGAAGTTACGACCGGGATGTAGTAGGTCGTACGAAATATTTTAATTCCCGGTATACGGCTGTTCACCAGCACGGCCATCAGGATGGAGAAAATTTGGAGAAAGGGAACAATGAGCACGTACACTAATGAGTTCCAGATCGAAATGAGAAAGTTGCGATCCTTAAACGCTGCCTCGAAATTATCCAGACCGACATAATGGGTATCCGATATGACCGAGTAGTCCGTCAATGCCAGCGGAATGCTGTAAATAATAGGCCAAAATACAAAGACGGCAAGTAATAACAGTCCCGGCGTCATAAAGGCCCAGGCCGTAAAGGATTCCGACCTCAACCATTTGATCATGCTGCATCACCACCCGATTTTGATAAATGAACAGGAGAGTCTTGATATGACTCCCCTGCTGTACCTACTGCTTTAAAATATCATTCACTTCCTGCTCCAAGGTAGTAAGCGTCTGTTTCGTGTCCGTTCCGTTCAATAAAATATTTTGAAAAGCACGCGTGATAGCACTGTTCACGTCCTTGGCATTTGGCACACCGACCATGTAGTCTGTCGCCTTATCCAAACTTTGCGCGGATACCACTTTCGCTTGTGCTTCCAGCGATTTATCCGACTGTGTGAAGTACGGATCTTTAATGGAATCCTTCGTGGAAGGCAGTGTATTAGCCGCTTTGGAAAAAGCCGTCTGGCTCTCTGCATTCGTCAGGAAAACAGCAAACTTCACCGCTTCATTCACATGTGCAGACTTGGTCGGTACGACCAGATCCATGGAGTTGGATAGCCGTACATCGGCTTTACCTGTAGGTACAGGAACGGCGATGGTGTTCTTGTATACGTCCGGCGCAGCCGTTTTGATAAAGTTGATGAACGTCGGGCCTGCCAGCTCGAAAGCAACCTGTTCACCCGCGTAATATTTCACTTGCTGTGAAAAATCAGCGTCCTCTTTGAGCACGACACCATCTTCCATCTGCTTTTTAAGATTATCAATCATGGTGACTGCTTCAGGTGTATTGAACGCCGCTGCTGTCTTTTCTTTATTCAAAATCGGAATCCCGTCTATGGCAAAAAGCTTGGATACAAGCTGCTGCACATAGCCTGCTTTGCCAATTTTTCTATTGATCTGGCGGCCCCACTCAGACAGTTCCGCCCGCGTTTTGGGCGGATGGGCAGGGTCTAATCCGGCAGCCTTTACCAGCTTCGTATTCATGTAGAGCACTTCCGTGCCGGTATACCAGGGTAGTGCGTAAGCCTTGCCATTAATAACGGTAGAATTATAAATACCCTCGAAATATGCAGCCTTTTCCTCCGGAGACAAATGCTCATTCATATCCACCACAGCACCCTTGGAGCCCATTTGGCTGGCAAATTCCGTATTGAGATTCACCACATCCGGACTGCTGCCGCTGGCGATACTCGTCAACAGCTTGTTGGTCACTGCGTCATAAGGGTAATCCTTCCAGTCAATTTTGACATTGGGATTCTTCTCCTCATAATCGGCAATCACCCGATTGAAATATGGGGTGAATGTAGGCTGTAGCGCAATGGTCCAAAATTGCAGTGTCACTTTTCCTCCGTTTACGTTGTTCGGGTTTGAGCCTCCGCCTCCGCAACTGCTTAGCAGCACAACCAGCGCGAGCATGGAAACAAGCAACCGTAACCTGCCTTTCGCTTTCTTCGTCACATGGTGACCCCCTTATTCTTAGTTGATTAAGGCAAATTATAGCAGAAATACCGTTAGAGAAGGAACGTTTTTTCAATAAAATAAATTTGGAAGGAATAATTTTTCTTTTATTAGGCATAAAAAAGACGTCTCTGTTAGAAGAGACGCCTTCTTTCCTCATTGAACCTGCTGAGGGTTCAAGTCTATTTAATAATACGGGGCCATGAATACGTACACGAGTACCCCAGTTAAGCTGACATACAACCAGATCGGCATGGTCCAGCGTGCAATTTTACGGTGTTTCGCTACCTGCATCGTCCATCCCCATACAACTGTGAACAGGGCCAGTGGTACGATAATGGCAGCCAGTATGCTGTGTGAAATCAGCAACGTAAAGTAAATCGGCCGAATTATACCCACCCCGCCAAATTTTGCAGTGTCCGGCGAAATATAGTGGAAGGTCAGGTAAGAAAACAAAAATAAAACGGTACTGGCGAAGGCCAGCAAAACAAACGTTTTATGCACCTTAACATTCTTCTTGAAAATAGCAACCAGCGCCGCCACCAGGAAAATAAACGTGAAGCTGTTAAAAATCGCATTCAACCTCGGGAAGATGGTGATATCGAAGCTAACACTACCCTGGTATCCAATCGGCGAAAAGAACAGGAGTAAAATAATCACGTTGGCTATGATGGAAACGGTGATAATCAAGGCTGTGAAATTACGCTTGCTCGTTGGAACGTACTGCTTGTCCTCACTCGCTTTATTCATAATGAGCGTCTCCTTCGTTTAAATTCAAACTTTTCGTTTTCGGTTGTGGTAATAACCATACTATATTATATAGAACCTGAGGACGGCCTGTGAAGTGACAACAGTATGAACAATTTCACAGCCAAGGATTTGAAAATGTGCTTTAGCATCTTGGAATAACCATTTTCTTAACATATCAATAATAGAATACGGCCATTTCAGAGGCTTTATACACGCAAAAAAACACCGGGAAGGCCTGAATACCTGTCCCGATGTTGTGGTGTTTATGCACTTGTGGCGCGAGCGTTCCCCTTGTTTACTGCTGCCAGACGTCACTATATTCTTGATGACGCTTGAACAGGGCCAGTGCGTACGAGCAAGCGGGAACGACCTTTTTATGCTGATCCCTCGCCATTTGCACGACTTTGTCAATCAGCTCCTTGCCGATCTTTTGCCCCCGCAGCTTTTCGGATACAAATGTATGGTCAATGACCAACGAATGGTCATCTATGGTTTTATAGCCTACTTCCGCAACCACCTGTCCATCATCCAACATGACTACCGCATGGTCCTCCTCGCGAATTTGTCTCATGAAACCGAGCCCCTTTCTGCCGACAATTAGATATCCTCATCATTCCCCGATTTGAGGTCCAACGAAACATCTCATACATAAAAAGAAGCCTGTCGTCGACACTATCCTTATTCCAAAAAGGCGAGGCGAGGTGTTGTATTTGCGTTCGGAAATGAAACCCGTTATCCCGTTTGAACCTGTGCAAAGTGAACGAATCCCTACGGAGGGCCTGTGGCGGTACGAAATAAAATGGGATGGCACGAGAATTTTGACATATCACAATCAGGGTAGCACACGCCTATTTAACCGGAAGCAGCATGAACGAACGCTTTTATATCCTGAACTCGCTTCATTCCCCTCATATTGCCAGGCTGAATCGATAATTCTGGATGGGGAAATGATCGCACTGGGAGCCGATGGGAAGCCCTCGTTCCATGAGATTATGCGACGCGACCTGATTCGCAGAACGGATCGGATTCAAGCGGCTTATAAAGCTGTGCCCGCTACATATATGCTGTTTGATATCGTGTATCTGAATGGCGAATGGGTTCACCACAAACCATTGGTAGAAAGGCTCGAATTATTGCATCAAGTCATCGTGCCGAATGAACGGGTTCAACTGGCTCCTGCTCATCCTGATGGACAGACTCTGTTTCAGGTAATGCGCAGCCAAGGAATGGAGGGTATCGTATGCAAACGTTTGGACAGTCCTTACACATTTGGCGGGAAGGATGGGCGATGGGTCAAGGTCAAGAATTATGGCGATAGCATCGCTGTCATTGGAGGCTACACTTTAAACGGAGGCGTCATCAATGCTGTGTTGCTGGGGCTGTACGACAAGCAAGGAAGGCTGCGCTACATTGGACATGCAGGCACGGGGAAGCTTACGCGAGAGGACTGGCGTCAGCTTACGGAGCGACTGAGACCGCATACCATTTCAGCGCGGCCTTTTGTCAATGAGCCGGATCGTCATCGGGATGCAATCTGGGTACAGCCTATGTATACCGCCAAGGTTCAATATAGTGAGTGGCGATGGCAGGAAGGGCGTACCCTCCGCCAGCCCTCTATACAGGCTTTTGTAAATCAGGACGTAGGGCAGTGCATTGGACCTTGGTCATGATAAGTTGTGCAGATATATTTTAAAAAAGCGGAATAAAGTTTGTATAAATCATTGCAACCAGTGGTTAATTAAATTACAGTTAACTAATTAACTACATCGAGGTGGATCGCATGTTCTTTTTCTTGGACTCCGAAATTCGTCAACTGGCCTATAATCTGTTCCCAGGTGGCAATAAACCAATTGGTGTTTTGGTAGAGTTATTTTCTATAACGTATGAAATTCGTAAAGGCATGGAGAAACGTTCACGTGAATTCGGGCTCTCCTATGGGCAATATATAGCGCTTTGTGTGCTTTCTGCGCAGAGAGACGAAATGTCATCCCCATCTGCATTGGCTGAGAAGATGGGGGTAAGCCGGGCAGCGATCAGTTCCATGGTCATTTCCCTTGAACAAGATGGCTACATTAACAAATACGATGATCCGAATGACAAGCGTGGCGTCTTTGTTTCTCTGAACGATAAAGGAAGAGGCAAGATCAATCAAATGGACCCTTTTTTCATAGGACTGGCCTCACGCCTGATGTCGGACTTTAGCGAATCGGAAATCTGCGAGTTTCAAACCTACCTGTCACGCGTACGGTCTGCATTTGAAGATGTGAAGGGTTCGCGTCTAACTGATCCCAGGGAGGGAGAAGAAAAATGGTGCGAAGACTGAAACAAAGGCTGTTCGTCAAGCTTGCTCGTATATCCGCTGGCAGAATGGTGGCGGCGTCTGATTTCAAGCCATCTCATTCTCCGAAGGTACACCGGGAAGAACGAATCATCCCCACTTCTGTAGGTGACTCCAGGGTACTTGTATATGAGCCCGCCAACCGGACTGGCGATCCACTGCCTGTATTCGTCAATTTTCATGGTAGCGGCTTTGTGATGGGCAGTGCAGAAATGGATGATGCCTGGTGCCCGGTCATTGCCGAACGTGCCAATTGTGTCGTCGTTAATGTCGATTACCGCTTGGCCCCGGAGCATAAATTCCCCATTCCGTTACAGGAGAGCTATGATGTTACCAGATGGTTGTACAAGCATCCTGATGTACTGAACGTCAATCCCCAGCTTATTGCCGTCGGAGGGCATAGTGCGGGCGGAAACCTTGCCGCAGCGATTTGTCTAATGGCCCGGGATCGCAAGGAATTTCCCATCGTATACCAGGTGCTGGATTATCCTCCTCTGGATATCGCCACCGATCCGAAGCTGAAGCCTCAATTCAAGCAGGCGATTCCGCCGCGTATCGCAAAAATTTTTAATGACAGCTATTTTCACACGCCGGATGAGGCACGAAACCCGTTGGTTTCGCCTGTTTATGCAGAATCACTACATAATCTTCCACCTGCACTGATTATAACCGCCGAGCTGGACTCCTTGGCCGACGAAGCCGAGTTATACGCCAAACGGCTGATTGAAGCGGATGTACCCGTGACCTATAAAAAATATATGGGCGCTGCCCATGCCTTTACACATAGCGGTGATCTCGCCCTAGCCGAGAGCGCCTGGCATTTGATGAGCGATCAGTTGAAAATGGCCTTTGAATTTCGCATCGGAGATGTACTGTCGGAACTAAAGAAATAAAAAAAGAAGCCCCTGCCTCCGCTGCTATAATGCAGTGCTGGATTCAGGTGGCTTCTTTTGTATCGTAGCCTGCTTCCGAATTACAGACTGTTAAAAGCGTCTGTCAACACAGGGACGATCTGCGATTTGCGGGATACGACACCTTTCAGAACGGCTTTATTGTCGTCGAGCTGCACATTGTAGGCTTTTTCGACCGCTTGTGCTTGGCTTCCCAACGCAATACCAATGGAATCACTGTTCACAATATCTGTTACGACGAACAGGAACAGGTCCAGGTTTTTAGCTGCAATTGTTTGGGACAGCGCCACTTCCAGCTCGGACTGACGGGACAGCACGTCGTTCACGTCTACCGCGTTCACTTGTGCAATTTCCACTTTGCGTCCGTTCATCTGGAATTCCTTCGCATCCAGACTCACTAACTGCTCAATCGAGTGACCGCTTAGATCAGCTCCTGCTTTCAGCAGATCAAAACCGTAGCTATCTGCATCCACACCAGCGATTTCAGCCAGTTCACGGGCAGCAGCTACGTCTTGGTCGGTGCAGGTTGGGGATTTGAACAACAGAGAATCGGAAATGATCGCGGACAGCATCAGACCTGCGATTTCTTTCGGAATCGCTATCCCGTTTTCCTTGTACAGCTTGTTCAAAATTGTGGCTGTGCAGCCTACAGGCTCGGCGCGGAAGTACAACGGCTGGCTTGTTTCAAAGTTAGCGATCCGGTGATGGTCGATGACTTCAGTTACACGCACTTTGTCAATGTCAACCGCGCTTTGCTGGCGTTCATTATGATCGACCAGAATAACGCTGTCTGTTTCCGCAGCAACCTGTTCAACCAGACGCGGCGCACTCACTTTGAAATAATCCAGTGCATACTGCGTTTCCCCGTTTACCTCGCCCAAACGAACTGGCTCCACGTCCGCACCCAGTTTGGTTTTCAAGTCTGCATAAGCAATAGCTGAGCAAATCGTATCCGTATCCGGATTTTTATGCCCGAAAATCAATGTTTTTGCCAACATAATCGACTCCTTTGCACTAAGCATTTTACATCCTCATAAAATATCAACAATTCCAATGCAGATTATATCATTAAATCTCGTATTCTCCCATTCCCCTTTAAATGATTTCAAAAAAAATCTAGTAAATTCATAACATTTCCATGGAATATGTGCGTGAAGTTAACCTTATTTTTTCTAAAAATATAAAAAACATATAGTAATATATCCCACCAATATGGTAAGATATTCCTCAAAACTAGCAAGTTAGCCACCAGTGGTCAATTCTATCATTTGAATCTTGAGGGAGGCGTGAGAACTTCGACAGTGGCTTCAAATCCTAGTATGTAGACAAATCATATTTTGATTGAAAAGAGGGAAATCTTTGAAAAAGCCGATCATTTCGAGAAAAATTCCTGTCGTAACACTCGCTCTTGCCTTGACGGTAAGCTTGTCTCTTCCATCTGTCAGTTCTGCTGCTACCGTAGACCTGCAAACCCGTTCATTTTTAGAAGCACAGGAAGCTTTGACTTCCGAAGCAACACCGGCGTTCATTTCGCCAGAGCTGAGTACCACTTCCTCCCAGCAGGTCAGAGTCATCGTACAGCTTGATGGTGAACCGCTAGCCGTGGACAAATATGCGGCACGATCGGTCAATCAGTCTTTCACAGCTCGATCCGAACAAAAAGCGGAAGCCGCTATCGTCAATGAGCAAACAACGTTCGTGGATAGAGCGGCAGAGCACAGCATTCCCCTTCAGGTGAATTACCAGTACAACACGGTACTTAATGGCTTGGAGGTTACGCTGCCAGCCA
>NZ_ASRY01000229.1 GCF_000520815.1 Paenibacillus maysiensis
GTGTCGAAGGTTCGAATCCTTCATGGCTCACCATTTTATTACATGCGCGTGTGGCGGAATTGGCAGACGCACTAGACTTAGGATCTAGCGTCTTTGACGTGGGGGTTCAAGTCCCTCCACGCGCATCTTGTTTTTGCGGACGTGGCTCAGCGGTAGAGCATCGCCTTGCCAAGGCGAGGGTCGCGGGTTCGATTCCCGTCGTCCGCTCCATATTTGCGCCCTTAGCTCAGCTGGATAGAGCGTTTGACTACGAATCAAAAGGCCGGGAGTTCGAATCTCTCAGGGCGCGCCATTTTTAAAATTGTATGTCGGGATGTAGCTCAGCTTGGTAGAGCACCTGGTTTGGGACCAGGGGGTCGCATGTTCAAATCGTGTCATCCCGATACTAATTTGCGGGTGTAGTTCAATGGTAGAACTTCAGCCTTCCAAGCTGATAGCGTGGGTTCGATTCCCATCACCCGCTTACTGATTACCTAGAAGCCGAGAGGCTTCTTTTTATTTTGTCCACATTATAAACCTTCTCTGTGTGTAGGTTACTGCGGAAATCTCCTGTCATGCACAGTTGGGGATGACTTGTGCATATTGTACATAGGCTCCAGGTACTTTAACACCCAGATCCCGAATTCCCCCTCTAATGTATCCCTTTCTCCTGCAGTAAGGCTAATTTCCGTGATCAAATCCCTTCAATATAGGAATCCTATGATCGTTAACGATGCGGTTGCATGGTGATAACTCTAAGGCTGCTGTACGTAGTTGTACACAATGTATTCTATTTATGTGGGTATGCTGAGTATGGATGAAAAAATAGCTCTGAAATATTGAAACTTTGGTTGGTTTGTGTATATCTTTGTGGATAGAAGCTTATTGGGGTTCACTTTGTCAACAAATCATAAACATATGCACATAATGATGCGCGAATTTTTGTTTTGGAAATGACTCTGTTTATAACACCTGTGTATAAAGTTTCATGATTATCCAGACTATAAAAGTGATCTAGTTTATTAAATTTCATTTTTGTGCATAAAAAACCAAATTATTCTCAAAAAAAGTATTTTAAAAGGATGACTTTTTACTGTAAATTTTGCAGCTTTTCACGCGTTTTTATTGTATGATGTTAAGAAAGTGTCAATTTTCGTGTGTATACGTACCTTTGCAACAAAGCTGTATTTGGTGTGAACAGATCAGATGGGGGGAAAAGCATGACTGAGCTTACGTTAACCGCTAACAAAAACCAATCCAACAATCTGCTACGGCGGGACGTTCGTTTTCTGGGGAATATTCTTGGTGAGGTTTTGGTTCATCAGGGTGGCAACGAACTTTTGGATATCGTGGAAAAGATACGTGAGACAAGTAAATCGTTACGTGCCGGGTATCAGCCGGAGTTGTATGAGAATTTCAAACAAATCGTTAATGGACTGGATACGGACATTCGTCACCAGGTTATTCGCGCGTTTGCGATTTATTTTCAGTTAGTGAATATTGCCGAGCAAAATCATCGTATCCGCCGCAAACGGGACTATGAGCATTCTGCTGGTGAAGATGTTCAACGTGGTTCAATTGAAAATTCTGTTCAGGAGCTTAAACAGGGTGGATTTTCGGCTGAGGACGTTAGCAGTCTGCTGGAGGAGCTTTCTCTGGAGCTGGTTATGACTGCACATCCTACAGAAGCCACGCGACGGGTAATTTTGGACATTCACAAGCGCATTTCCGAGGACGTCATGCTGCTGGATAATCCTATGCTTACCTTGCGGGAGCGGGAACAGGTGCGGGAAAATCTGCTGAATGAAGTGATTACACTATGGCAGACAGACGAGCTTCGTGATCGCAAGCCAACTGTGTTAGATGAAGTTAGAAACGGGATGTATTATTTTCATGAGACTTTGTTTCATGTGCTGCCGGATGTATACCAAGAACTGGAACGATGTTTAGGCAAATATTATCCTGAGCAGAAATGGCATATTCCGACCTATTTGAGATTTGGCTCCTGGATCGGTGGGGATCGGGACGGCAACCCGTCTGTTACGGCTCATGTTACTTGGGAAACGTTACGTATGCAGCGTAAGCTGGCTTTGAGAGAATATCAGCACACGCTGAAAGAATTTATGGGTTACCTAAGCTTTAGCACTAGCATTATACGTGTCTCTGATAATTTGCTGGCTTCTATTGAGGAAGACCGGACCCATATTACGCTTAAAAAGATGGAAGTGTGGCATAACGAAAAAGAGCCTTACCGCATTAAGCTGGCCTACATGATAGCCAAGGTGAATAATATCCTGGATGAAAGCAAGCAGGGCACGAAGGAACGTTATAGCTCTGCTGAAGAGCTTATTGCGGATCTGAACGTTATTGACGACAGCTTGCGTCATCATTTTGCGGATTATGTGGCAGATACTTATATTCAGAAGATGATTCGTCAGGTAGAACTGTTCGGCTTCCATACGGCTACGCTGGATGTGCGTCAGCATAGCCAGGAGCATGAAAATGCAATGACTGAAATCCTCTCTAAAATGAATATTGTTGCGGATTATGGCAAGCTCCCTGAGGAAGAAAAAATAGACCTGCTGGAAAAGCTGCTGAACGAGCCACGTCCGATCACGTCACCGTATTTGAAATATAGCGACAGCACGCAGGAATGTCTTGATGTATATCGTACGATTTATCTAGCTCAGGAGGAATTCGGCAAGCAATCCATTACAAGCTACTTGATCAGTATGACACAGGGAGCAAGCGACTTGCTGGAAGTTATGGTTCTGTCTAAAGAAGTGGGTCTGTTCCGTATCGAGAAAGATGGCACAGTCGTATGTACACTGCAATCCGTTCCTCTGTTTGAAACGATAGATGATCTGCATGCTGCCCCTAGTATTATGAAGAGGCTGCTGAATTTGCCTGTATATCGCCAATCTGTGGCAGCAATGGATCAGCTTCAGGAGATCATGCTGGGATATTCAGATAGTAACAAGGACGGCGGTGTGGTGACGGCGAACTGGGAGCTTCGGGTTGCGATGAACAGCATTACGGAAGTGGTTAATGAGTTCGGCGTAAAAGTGAAGTTTTTCCACGGACGCGGGGGAGCGTTGGGACGCGGAGGAATGCCGCTTAATCGCAGCATTTTGGCCCAACCTCCTCATACGATCGGAGGCGGCATCAAGATTACGGAGCAGGGCGAGGTACTCTCATCCAGATACTCGCTCAAGGGCATCGCTTATCGAAGCCTGGAACAGGCAACGTCAGCTCTGATTACCGCAGTGGCATATAACCGTTCCGGTAAGAAGGAAGTGTTCGAGGAGAGCTGGGAAGAGATCATTGCCCGTATTTCCGAGGTATCGCTGGAGAAGTATCAGGATTTGATTTTCCGCGACCCTGATTTCTTCACCTTCTTCAAGGAATCAACACCATTGCCTGAGGTGGGCGAGCTGAATATCGGCTCTCGTCCGTCCAAGCGTAAGAACAGTGAACGTTTTGAGGACTTGCGCGCTATTCCATGGGTTTTTGCATGGACGCAAAGCCGTTACTTGCTGCCTGCTTGGTACGCGGCTGGAACTGGGCTGCAAAGCTTTTATCAGAACAATGAGGATAACCTCAAGGTGTTGCAAACAATGTTTAAGGAATCAGCTTTCTTCCGATCCCTTATTGATACACTGCAAATGGCGATTGCGAAGGCGGATTTACTGATTGCAGAGGAATATGCAGGGATGTCCGATAATGAAGAGGCTCGCCAGCGCATTTTCGGACAAATTTCAGCGGAATTCAAGCTGACGTCCGAGCTGATTTTGAAAATAACAGGACAATCGGAAATTTTGGACGATGTGCCGGTAATTCAGGAGTCCATTCGGTTGCGAAATCCTTATGTCGATCCGTTAAGCTACTTGCAGGTTCAGTTGCTTAGTGAGCTACGCGAACTGCGTGACCAGAACGGGGACGATACGGAGCTGCTGCGTGAGGTGCTGTTAACCATTAACGGAATCGCCGCAGGGCTGAGAAACACGGGCTGATACAGTTTGGCGCATGAATACAGACAATCGGGCGCTTATGGGTGCCCGATTGTGCTGTCTGCATGCATATGACGGAGCAGGAGTCCTATTGGGTCAACGCTACAGTTGATTTTCCAATAAAATTGAACTACGATGAATTATCATAACAATGTAATGAGCAACCCATCAGCAAGTCTGGGGGAGTATAGAGTGGATAATATGGAAAGCCGCTTGGTTAGGCTGGTGCAGAAAGGTGATCAGCGAGCTTTTGCGGAGTTAGTCGAGTTATATAAAGATCGGATTTTTCATCTTTCCTACCGGATGCTGGGGAATCGCCATGAGGCGGAGGATCTGGTGCAGGAAACTTTTTTGCGTGTATATCGTAATTTGGAGAAATATGATCATGGGCAGAAGTTCTCCACATGGATTTACCGGATTGCGACGAATCTGTGCATTGACCGTCTACGAAGGAGAAAGCCTACATACTCACTGGATGCTGAGATGAATGAGCAGGAAGGTGTGGATGGGTATGCTATGCTCGCCAGCCAAGAGCTTACACCTGAAGGGCGTACGCTTTTGTCCGAGACACAATCCTTAATTCATGATGCCATTGACAGCCTTCCAGACAAATACAGGACGATTATGGTTTTGCGTTACTTGCAGGAGCTTTCCTTGCAGGAAATTAGCGATGTGCTTAATCTTCCGGTTACTACCATTAAGACAAGGGTTCATAGAGGCCGGGATTTTCTACGCAAAAAATTGGAGCACAAGCTGTAAATCATGTGTTCAGGATTTGGAAAGTGCGCGGACAGATGTTTTTTTGTGAAACATATTGCTCGTTGTAGCGTATGTAAAGTGAGCAAAGTTTCTAAGCCGGAGCATGTTATGTAGAGAAACACGGAAGAATATTAGAAAGGATTGGCTCATATGGATTGCAAACAAGCCGTCTCTTTTATGCATGACTATCTGGATGGCGACCTGTCCGAGCAGGACAAACAGGAATTAGAGCATCACTTGTTCACCTGCCTGGAATGCCGCATGCGTTTTAAAGAGCTGGAGCGGACGGATGCGATGCTTTATGGTACACGGCATCAAGTACCGTGTGTATCGGATGAGCTGACACTTCGCATTATGAATGCTTTGCCACCGCATAGAAGAGCGCCAATGGTGCCTATGCTGACTTGGGTGAAAAGGCACCCGGCTGTTACGGCCGCTGCTTTCTTTCTTGTTATTATATGCTCAAGTATGGCAAGCTTTTCAACCACAGACCATCAATTGGTAGTCAAGGGAAGCCATCTGGATCAGGTTGTTATTCAAGGGGATACTGTAATTGTGCCTGAGGGTAAATCCATTGCTGGAGATTTGACTGTGCAAAATGGCAAGGCTCGGGTATATGGCGATGTGGAAGGCAATGTAACTGTAATTGACGGTTCTTACTATCAAGCGTCCACGGCACATATTGCAGGACAAGTCAAAAGTATTGATCAAACCTTGGACTGGATTTGGTATAAAGTTACTGATTTGTTCGGAGGTACGTTCTCTCCATAAAAGAAGCTTGAACTGGCAAGAATGATATCGAGCGCCTCTTTCGCTGGAAAAGGCGCTTTTTTTTGTATATGAAGCTGGCGATTTGTACTGTATTTTACTGATTTTAGTGGTTCTTTTGTCGTGCGGCTTGCAACGCGGGCCTTATCGTTATAACCTAGATAGAGAGAACATACTGTGTACATATATTTACACTCACTCACTACAGAAAATTGCGGGGGCATGCGCATGTTGGATTATTTCGCGGACCTGACTTGGAAAGAGTCCATTAAAGATATTATCGACATCCTGATCGTAACCTATATTATGTATCAGCTTATTTTACTTGTTCGCGGAACGCGTGCAGTTCAATTGCTAAAAGGAATTCTGTTCCTGGTGGTCATTTGGGCAGTTAGCACGTGGTTTGATCTGTATACGCTCAAGTGGCTGATGAACCAGATGTTTACCTTTGGTGTGGTAGCTATTTTCATTATTTTTCAGCCTGAATTGCGTCGTGCCCTGGAACAACTGGGGCGAGGCAAACTGTTTGGGCGTTCTTCTGCGGACAATGAGGAGATAAACAAGTTAATCGGGGAAATGATTAAGGCGCTGAATTATTTATCACGTAGAAAAATAGGGGCTTTGGTCGTATTTGAACGCGAAACAGGGCTAAACGAATACACGGAGTCCGGTATTAAGACACAGGCAGTGGTCAGTTCCGAGTTGCTGATCAATATTTTTATTCCAAATACGCCCCTGCATGATGGTGCGGTCATTATTCAAAATAATCAGATTGCTTCTGCGGCCTGCTACTTACCGCTGTCGGAAAATCCATTTATCAGCAAGGAGCTGGGAACTCGTCACCGGGCAGCGATTGGGGTAAGTGAGGTAACGGATGCCGTAACTGTGGTGGTATCAGAGGAGACAGGGCAAATTTCTTTGGCTATCAACGGGCAGGTCGTGCGCGATATTAAGGAAGAATCCTTAATATCCAAGCTGTATGAGGAGCTGCGGCCGACACCATCTTTGAAGGAAAAACGCGGCTCATTCTGGAATCGGAGGGGAGGCCGTGGAAATTCATGATGGACAAATGGATTAACAACAATACGATTTCTAAAATATTGGCACTCGCGGTTGCCGTCTTGCTGTGGGGATTGGTTCATCTGGACACAGGCACGCCTTCGTCCACGCTGACCGTTTCTTATGATAATAAAGTGATTGATAATGTAGGTATTCAGACCAGTGGTTTAGATGAGTCAAAATATGTATTATCTACAATGGATACTGACCATATAAAGATGGAGGTTAGAGGACAGCGCTCCGTGCTGACTTCTTTTTTCGCAGATAATTACCAGGCTCAATTGGATTTGAGTGGATTAGGAGCAGGTACTAAAACCTTACCACTTGTAGCGAATCTGCCGAATGGCTTGGAATTGGTGTCCATGACTCCTAATCGTGTTACGGTCACGATTGAGGAAAAGGCAACGAAATCATTTAATGTTTCTATTGTTTCCAAGGGTAAACCGAATACCGGCTTGCAGCTTGGAGTGCCTGTGGTTGCCCCCCAAACGGTGAAGGTCACCTTGCCTAAAAGCCAGTTGAGTACAGTGACTGCGGTGCAGGGGGCTGTGGATACGGAGGGAATCTCGGAGAAATTTGAGCAGAAGCGGGTGAAGCTGAAGGCTTACAACAAAAAGGGACAGGAACTTACAGAAGCGGTTATTGAGCCTTCCACAGTGTCTGTTGAAATCCCGGTAATCCAGCAAACGAAGTCCGTGCCTGTTAAAATTGTCTATTCCGGAGAGCTGCCGAACGGTTTGGCGCTTTCCAAAGTAAATGCAAATGTAAAAGAAGCGATCGTATACGCCTCGCAGGATGTTTTGAGCAGCCTTAGCTCCTATATTACGGCTACACTCGATCTGAGCCAATTAACGGAAGCAGGGACCCACACAGTTCAAGCTAATTTGGCAGCGCCCGCCGGTTCTGATAAAATCGAGCCTGGCTCGATACAAATTCAGGTGACAGTTGTGCCATCTAATCAGGTGACCGATGCGGAGCGAACATTGTCAGGCATTCCGATTGTAGTGCAGGGGGCAGCAGACGGGACGACTGCGACGATTACAACGCCTGCAGACAAGACGATGGATGTTACCGTGAAGGGGCCACAGGATATGATCAGCAATTTAACTAACGATGATATTAGTTTGGTTGCAGACGTAAGTGGTCTGGAGGCTGGTCAGCATGAGGTTGCTTTGAAGATAGGCTTGCCCAAATACATTACACAATCCGGAAACGCCAGCCAGCTAACGGTAACGGTGAACATTGAGAGCCATTCAACGCCGGCTGTAACAAATCCGGGCAGCGGGAATGAATCAACCCCCTCCGGCAGCGGTAATAAGGGGCAGGAGAGGCCACAGGAGGGCCAGAGCAGTCAAGGTGGCTCCTCTGATGCGAAACCCGGGGACAATGCGGCTGCGGAGGATAAAACAAATCCTCATAACGGCGCAGATTCTTCTGCCAATGGAACCCCGGAGAGCGGTCAGCCATAACTTGATTTATCTGTAGTAAATATTTAAGGTTCATTAGACAAAAAAGGGAGTCATTTTACATGGGGAAATATTTTGGTACAGATGGTGTACGAGGCATTGCTAATCAGGAACTTACAGCAGAACTGGCATATAGTATTGGCCGCTGCGGCGGATATGTTTTAGCAGGGAATGTAGAAAAACCAACAGTTGTTATCGGTATGGACACACGGGTATCCGGTCTGATGCTGGAATCGGCGCTTGTAGCCGGTTTGCTGTCTATCGGGGCTAATGTGGTTCGTCTGGGTATCGTTTCAACGCCGGGAGTCGCTTTTCTTACACGTCAATTGAAAGCGGACGCTGGTGTAATGATCTCGGCTTCCCACAATCCGGTGGAAGACAACGGCATTAAGTTTTTTGGCGGCGACGGGTTTAAACTGACAGATGAAACGGAACTGAGAATCGAAGAGCTGATGGATACGAAGGAGGATCAATTGCCTCGTCCAATTGGTGGCGGATTAGGTACGGTTGTTGTAGACGAGCATTCTCGCTACGATTATCTGGAGTTTTTGAAAACAACGATTAGCCATTCTTTTGAAGGGCTCAAAATCGTACTGGATTGTGCGAACGGAGCGGCTTATGAGCTGGCACCGAAGCTTTTTGCGGAATTGGGAGCCGAAGTATACACCATCGGTGCGGAGCCAAACGGGTTGAATATCAACGATCATTGCGGTTCAACCCATCCTGAAAAGCTGAAAGAGGAAGTACGCCGCTTGAAAGCTGACATTGGTCTGGCCTTTGACGGCGATGCAGACCGTCTGATCGCGATTGATGAGAACGGGGAAGAGGTAGACGGAGACTATATCCTTTGTATCTGTGGGGATGCGCTGAACCGCGCTGGAAAGCTCAAGGACAGCACTATTGTATCGACTGTGATGAGTAATATTGGTTTTTACAAAGCAACGGAAAAACTGGCGCTCAAGACTGCAAAAACTGCGGTTGGTGACCGGTATGTGATGGAAGAAATGCGCCGGGGCGGCTTTAATCTGGGCGGTGAGCAGTCTGGTCACGTTATTTTCCTCGATTACAATACGACGGGCGACGGCATGCTGACCGGGATTCAACTGGTGGATACCCTGAAAGCTTCCGGCAAAAAGATGAGTGAGCTGAAATCGCTCATGAAGCAGTATCCGCAAGTGCTAGTTAATGTGCGTGTACAGGACAAACGCAATTACGAGGGCAATCCTGCCATTGCAGAAGCGATTGAGCAGGTGGAACAGCAACTGGGTGATAATGGACGCGTATTGGTTCGTGCTTCCGGGACAGAATCGCTTATTCGTGTTATGGCTGAAGGGCCGGATAAGGATGAGCTGGAGCAATTTGTAGGACAGATTGTAGATGTTGTAAAAAAAGAATTAGTTTAAAATTTTGTAAACGTCGGTTGCCTGTTCAAAGTAAGCAGGCGACCGCGTTTGCAGATATTATTTTTAATTGAATACTTACCAGGACCTGAAAATATGAATAAAGTGTCATTGCCAAATAATGCTGAGCTGAATATAATATAGGGATGTTGTGACTCAGAAAGAGAAAGCGAGGGTTGTAAGGTAATGTAATACAAGCGCCAGAGCTTGATTTTGCGCGGGGGAACTTGTTGGTGAGGCAGATCATTCAATTTGGATGATGTTGCTCACAGATGGGTTCACGGCAAAGCGAGCTGACGAGGTGAAGGTGTTCGAAACATTCGGCGGGGACCTTCCGGTGAGGCATCGACCCGTAAATCGGCAGCGGAAAATAAGCAGGTAACTGTTTACACAACGCACCGATAGATGCTTTTATTTTATAACCTAAACTATAAGATTCATTTCATGAATGTGCGGCCATCATCATTGGCGTGCGCGGTTTGGGAATTTCGTTACATTCGTGAAGAGATGCCTGTAATTTTCTATAGTTATCATTGACAACTTCATAGATGAATGAACTTTATTCCGCAATCTACCGCACACGTTAGTCCTGTGATGAGTCGCCCTGTGAAATGATGATCGGGAGGATAACGAATATGTGTGGCATTGTAGGATATATTGGTGATCAGAATACGCAAGAGGTATTGATTGACGGATTGAAAAAGCTGGAGTACCGTGGTTATGACTCTGCGGGTATTGCCGTATTTACAGATTCAGGACTGCAAGTAGCCAAGGCTAAAGGTCGTTTGGCGAATCTGGAAGCGAAGCTGGATGGTGCGCCGCTGGTAGGCCATGCAGGTATCGGGCATACACGTTGGGCAACACATGGTAAGCCTTCAGATGAAAACTCCCATCCACATTTGGATGGGAGTCAAAAGTTCTCCGTGGTTCATAACGGGATTATCGAGAATTATCTGGAGCTTAAAGAACAGCTGATCAGCGAAGGTCATACCTTTATTTCCGAAACGGATACGGAAGTTATTTCCCATCTGGTTGCGCGTGAATATAAAGGAGATATCGTCAAAGCGGTACAAAAAGCAATTACCTTTATGCGTGGTGCCTTTGCACTGGGTGTGCTGACAGAGCACGAGCCTAATAAGCTGGTAGCTGTTCGTCAAGCTAGCCCGCTGGTTATTGGTGTGGGAGAAGGCGGGAACTTTATCGGTTCCGACATTCCGGCTATTCTGAAATATACACGCAATGTATTTATTTTGAACGATGGCGAAATGGCTGTTTTGACCAGTGATGCTGTCGAATTAATGACAATCGAAGGCCAATTTATTTCTCGGGAAATGATTCATGTCGAATGGGATGCTGTAACAGCGGAAAAAGGCGGCTATGAGCATTTCATGTTGAAAGAAATTTACGAACAGCCTAAGGCTTACCGTGACACGATGTTGGGCCGAATCGACAAAGAAACTAAAAAAGTTGTTCTTCCTGAGCTGAAGCTGACAGAAGAACAAATTAAAAATATCCGTAACATTCAAATCGTTGCTTGTGGTACAGCCTACAATGCTGGTTTGATTGGTCGTACGGTTATTGAAAGCCTGGCTCGTATTCCGGTGGAAAACGACGTAGCTTCCGAATATCGTTATCGTTCGCCAATCGTAACGCCAGAGACATTGGTGATCGTGGTGAGTCAATCCGGTGAAACTGCCGATACGTTGGCAGCACTGCGTGAAGCACAAGCAAACGGCGCTCATGTACTGGCGATTACAAACGTAGTCGGCAGCTCTATTGCCCGTGATGCAGATGATGTGTTGGTTACACTGGCAGGACCGGAAATTGCCGTAGCTTCCACTAAAGCATATTCTTCGCAGTTGATTGCGTTTTATTTGTTTGGTCTGTATCTGGCTCAAGTACGTGGCACACAAACGGATGAACAAGTAGCTCATGTGTTGGCTGCTATGGAATCACTGCCAGAGCAAGTAGAAGAAATGCTGGGCAAAGCAGACGCGATTAAAGCATACGCTGAGCAAATTGCCAGCCACAAGCACCTGTTCTTTATTGGTCGCGGTCAAGACTATGCTGTAGTACAGGAAGGTTCCCTGAAACTCAAGGAAATCTCCTACATTCATTCCGAGGCTTATGCGGCGGGTGAACTGAAGCATGGTACACTGGCATTGATCGAAGACGGTATTCCGGTTATCGCTTTGGTAACACAGGAATCCGTGTTGGAGAAAACCGTGAGCAATATCAAGGAAGTGAAAGCGCGTGGCGCAGATGTTCTTGCGATTACGTACGAAGAGCACGCTGTTGAGTTGTTGAAGTCCGTGGATCAGGTATTTGCAATTCCGAAGACACTTCCAATCCTGTCTGCTGCGATTTCGGTTGTATCTCTCCAACTGTTGGCTTATTACGCTTCCCTTGCACTGGGTCATGATGTTGACAAACCACGTAACCTGGCGAAAAGTGTTACCGTAGAATAAGCAAGCTTTAGTAAAATTCTAAATGTTGTTCAGAAACATTAATGTTGGTAACTGAACATTAATGTTGGTAACTAGGTCATAATGTTGGTAACTACGATTTAATGTTGGTAACTCAAGATTATTAAAAACTTCAAATGGAAATAGTTACGGTCAGCAATACATTTGGACGGTAACGGTATCGCTTCTAGCCACGCGGCACAAGAAGAGCAAGGTGTACGAAAGGTACATCCCTCTTTTTGTGCCGCTTTTTTTTGTTCTATATTAAATTTTTATTGCCCATACTAATGTTATCAATACTTTAGGAGGAAAATCGGATGATCAAAAAAGGACAACCACAATGGAAAATAGAAAAAAAGCGATTAAAAGAAGGACGCGGACAGGGCCATTTTGCCGATTATCAACCTTATATAAAAACTTATGATTTTTCATCAGAGGGTGTGCGGACACGTTCTTTAGGGTGGAGTTCAGGAAGGCATCATCATTTTATGTCGCGTGATGAGTATAACTATTTTCTTACTTTGGAATTTTCTGATCG
Organism: Paenibacillus maysiensis; assembly: GCF_000520815.1. Taxonomy (GTDB): domain Bacteria; phylum Bacillota; class Bacilli; order Paenibacillales; family Paenibacillaceae; genus Paenibacillus; species Paenibacillus maysiensis. Next base: position 12,445 of record NZ_ASRY01000229.1, read on the forward strand.
TATCGTAGATATTCGCGAACAGTATCCCCTTCTACCTAAAGAGAGAACTATAGAAATCGCAAAGGAATTAAATGTTCCTCATCCAAGCGATGATAATGGAGATCCGGTTGTAATGACTACAGATTTTAATATAACAACTCTAGGAGAGCAGCATCCAGAAGATTTGCAAGATAAAATTCGTACTCTTAAGCCGACAATTGAATTAACACAAAGTACATGCAGAAATTTGAAATTGAACGCCGTTTTTTCGAAGAGAAAGGAATAGATTGGGGAATAGTGATAGACGAGCAACAACCTGCCAACTTAATTTTTAATTTGGACTGGATCTATGATAGTTACTATTTAAGTGCGAAACAAGGCCTGAATCCAGATAACGTAAGCTATGTTACACCCTATATTTTTGATGCAATAAACTCGAGTGAAGAATCGTTTATAAATATTTGTCTTTCGCTTGATAAAGATTTCGGTTATAAACCTGGTTCTTGTTTATTTATCGTAAAACATATGCTAACAAATAAAATATGGTCGACAGATATGTACAAAGATAAGCTTATAAACCAAACCAACATTCAATTGCAAATTGTTGAGTAGAAAAGGAGGGGGAATCATTGTTCAATATCCTAGCGGATACAGTTTTAGAATGGCTAGATGAATCGGATATGACAGTATCAATTGGAAGAGTTTTATGGATATCACCCGAAGCTACTGATAGGGAGATAGTAATAATGGATATCACAGAAGAAAAAAATTTTTCGTTCCCATATTGGAAAAAACTTAGTGAAATTGAAGAAGAATTTGAAGGAGGCTGTCTCCGAAAGATAGAGTTTTTGCCAGACCCTAAATTTATGGATGAAAACTTCATAAGACAATATAGCTCTAAACGTGATATGAGATGGAACACGATTCAGGAAATTGCTTTATTAGAACCAGATATATACATTCCTAAAAAAAGGGGCCCTCTAATTGAGCAACTATACACAGATAAAAAAAAGAAGAAAAAGGTGATTTACGAATTATTGAAAGAATTTTGGTTTCATGGGAAAGCAATAAATGGTCTGCTTCCGGACTATAAAAAGTCTGGTGCACGTGGGAAAAAACGAGATTACAAAAAAAAACCAGGAACTCGCCCTGAAGAAGCAAAATACGATAAGAGGTTAACCGGTCTTGTTATTACTGAGGATATAAAAAAAGTTTTCCGGAAATACATTAAGAAATATTTTAACGAAAAGAATCTGGATTTTAAATCAGTTTGGCATGAAATGTTGGATAATCATTTTACCTCTGGATATTCTCGAGAGTATGGGGTTAAAGTACCTATTCCTCTTCCACCCGAACAGCGGCCGACTTTACGTCAGTTTGGCTACTTTTTAAATAAAGAATACTCCTTTAGACAGAAGAAAATCGGAAGGAAAGGAAAGCGGAAATATCAGAAGGATCATCGGCATATGGACGGAGATGAACGACAAAGAGCGTGGGGACCTGGTACTGTATATGAGGTTGATTCTACCCCTTGTGATGTTTACATTGTGCACTCAGTGAATCGCGAACAGGTTATCGGCACCCCTATTCTTTATATAATTGCTGACGCATTCAGTTCAGTAATTACAGGGTTCTATGGTTGGCTAAAATCAGCCTCCTATATGGGAGCAGCAATGGGCTTTGAGAATGCAACAACTAATAAAGTAGATTTTTGTAAAGAGTTTGGAATTACTATTTCAGAGGAGGATTGGCCAAGCCAAGGTCTCCCCAGAATACTTACTGCTGACGGTGGAGAACTCTCAGGCTATAACGCTGAAAATATGGTAGCGCTCGACACAAGTGTGGAAATTCTTCCTTCGTATAGACCTGAACTAAAAGGGATTATTGAACGATTTATGAGTACGATGAACAGGGAAGTGAGAAAATATTTCCCAGGGGGACGTGTGAAGCAGGTCCGTGAGCGTGGCGATAAGGATTATCGTGTAGAGGCTGTTGCAACATTAGAATCTTTTTTCAAGTTTATAATTCAATGTATTTTAGAGCATAACAATAGCATTGTGAGTGAGGAGTTCGTAGTCGATCCATTGATGTATCAAGCTGGCATAGAACTGACTCCCAATCAAATCTGGAAATGGGGAGTTGCAAATCGTACTTCTGCTTTGCATGATAAACCGAGAGATTTGATTCGAATGAATCTGTTACCAAGAGATACTGCAACGATCACTCAGCATGGAATTAAATATGGAAAATTGAGATACACCTGTAAGCAGGGGAGTGACGAGGGATGGTTTGAAGAGGGATATTTGGACGACTCAAAAACAGTGCATATTTCATTCGATCCTCGAATTTGTGGTGGTATCTATGTAAGGCGTCAAAATGGTGAATTTATTTTTTGCCATCTGACAAGAAAGTATGAAAAGTATAAGCACTTTTCCTTTGATGAAGTGAAAAAGATTTTAGATATGCCAGTAGACCAAAAGAAGGAATACAAAGAGGAACAGCATCAATTACAAACTAAATCAAGAGCTATTAAAAAAAGTATCGTAGCAGAAGAAATAGCTGAGACAAATGCGATGCTCCCAATGGGAGTAAGTAAAAGTAACCGAGTTAAAAACATGTCGGCATCGAACCAAGATGAACGTAACAATTGGGCAAAAGAACATTCCTGGTTAGCTGAAGATATTAAAGGAGCTTATATTGATAGCTCAGAAGAGAGTGGAGTAGAAAATTCTCTGGTGAATTCTTCACAAGAAACAGATGAAGACGCCATGAACGAGTTTTTAGACTTTACACAAAAAAAGTGGGGTGACATGAAATGACAGAACAAATTACAGGAGCATTTTTGAGAGGATATGCATGTATGGCAGAATACAGAGATGACGAAGTAATTGAAGAGTACAAAAACAACCCGCTTATCGAAGCATTTCCAAAGCGAATTGATAAATCTGAATTATTGGAAAGGATCTTCAGAACACCGTACTATAACAACAATCATCGAAAGCTTGATCTTGAGGATAGACTCGAGTTAATTGATCAAATTTATGATGAGTTTATGCAGCCATTGCCTTCACATATTGATCTGCACCGAGCTATCTATTCGATGATACGACGCGGCTACAAAGGGAGAAATCCCTTGAGCCCATCCTATACAAGGCAGCTCGCTATTGGTCATGAAAAGATTTGGAAAGCTGGAATTGATAGTGAAGGGCGTAATTTAGCAGGTATCTCACCTACCTCATCCACATTTTCGCTTGTAGGACTTAGTGGAATGGGGAAAACGAGATCTGTTGAAAACATACTTTTACAATACCCACAAGTAATTAGACACGAAACATATAAAAGCGAACCGTTTATTAGAACGCAACTTGTCTGGCTTAAGATAGAATGTCCATCAAGTAAATCCCTTAAGTCACTTTGTAACAACTTTTATATGGCTATTGATCGTATTTTAGGTACTAATTATTATGCTCAGTACTCTCGTTCAAGAGAAGATACGTTTGATAAACTAGCTGCTACAATGTCTCATGTAGCTTCTTTAGTTAATTTGGGTTTATTGGTGATTGATGAGATTCAGCGGGTAAATAAAGGGACGTCAGGCGGTGAGAACCGGATGATCGAATTTATCGCTGAGCTGACTAACACTTTCGGTGTACCCATCATTATTGTGGGCACGTTTAAAGCGATGTATTTATATAAGAAATCTTTAGCAAATATTAGAAGAGCAATCCCAGTAACCTATATGGAACATATCATTGACCGCATGGACAATAAGCAACAATGGAATTTATTTTTAGGTAGTTTATGGAATCTCCAATACACTAAAACTGATACGAAGTTAACTAAGGAACTTAGCGATACAATGTATTTTGAAACACAAGGAGTACTAGATATTACCGTAAAGCTATATATGCATATCCAGTCACATGCGATTATAAAAGGAGGGGATGAACGAATTACACCAGCAATGATTCGGGAAGTAGCACGGAAAAGCCTTCAACTCCTTCAACCTTTGTTTGATAAGTTTCGCCGAGGCGATACCAGTGCAACTGAAGAAGAGTTTGAAGATATAAAGCCAAAATGGCTTGAACTAAATGATTATTTAAAACAGGCGGACCATCGTGTTGAAGTAACCGGTGTTCTATCTAATGAACACAAGAGGACTATCCAACAAAAAGATGAACAAAAAATCATCAAGAAACTTTTTGATCACGCTGTACAAAATGGCTTAGAACCATTGAAGGCTGAACAGGCTACAAATTCTGTTTACCAAGCGAGTCAAGGGATGGGGGACCTAAACGTTTTGATGGAAACATTGAACAAGCAGGTGGATGAATCTAAAGCAGTAGTTGAACAAAAAAAAATATTTCAAGTCTACCGAAGCAGAGAGCCACAAAAAAGATAAAACCTATGCTACATCCAAAAGACATTAGAAGTATTGTACTTGAAGGCGAAAAGGCAGGAAAAACTATAGACGAAGCCTTGAAGGAGGCCGGCTATATCAAGCCGTATGATGAGTTTATATTATGAATCGTAGAATTAAAGGGAAAGGATGAGAGACAATCAAACTTAATTACTTCCCAACATGTTATCCTGATGAAGATATTCGAAGTATATCATATCGTTATCACCTCCACTCGGGTAACCGTACTGTTAAACAATCAACAATCGACTTATTTGAGCTAACCCATCGACAATGTATTATTCCAAAGAATATTTCTATTCTGTTTGAAAGATTACCCCAAAATTCTCAATGGTCTAGTATAGAGTTTCTCCAGAGACATTCATTCTATCCGATATTCAGGCCCTTTCTTAATGATAAACATAGAGAAACCATTGAGATATCATTCACCGATCCCCAATCAAATAATGGAAGCATTAATTTGAATTTTTCAACTCTAAATAACAATCTAACAACAGCTAATGTTAGATATTGTCCTACATGCTTGTTAGAGGATTATGAAAGATTTGGTGAATGCTACGTTCATCGACTCCATCAAATTATAGATTTAGATGTTTGTCATAAGCATCATACCGCTCTTACAATTTTTTGTCCGAAGTGTTTCACATTATTGTCAGATCCTAAACATGATATTTTGTTGGCAACTCCATATTGCGAGCAAAATCATTTAATAACTAAAGAGTCACTTCCTGATGTAGATTCCCTTGAGCTAAAGTTAGCTTTACTTAAGGATTATGAATTTCTATTGACTTATGTAAATGACAAAGTATGTAATGATATCAGAGATATTCTGAAAGCCACAATGATTCAAAGAATTCCCAACTTTCGGAATGGATTAGTTAGCAAGAAGAAATTTATTGAGGAATTTTCAAAGTGTATTTCTGTAGAGATGCAGAATCATTTTCAGATTTCTAAAGAACTAATGATGGAGAAGCCTATTTTTCGTCGTCTGCTTAAAGCAAATTTGTTCTTGCTACATCCCAATCTTTTTATGTTAATGGTACATTTTTTGGCTGGTTCAATGGAAACTTTTTTTAGTATTTCACATGATTATTCTGAATCGGGATTGTTATGGAGTGGTCCGTGGGAGTGTTTGAACAAAATATGCCCACATTACCAAGAGCGGGTTATAACGGAATATAAACCATTTGTTCAATCATACAAATACATTAAATTTGGTGCTTTTACATGTGATTTATGTGGATTTACTTATAGTTTAGGTTGGGATACCCGTTATCAAAAGATAGTAAGATTCCGTGTAAGGGACAGGGGAATGATGTGGAAAAAAATAGTACTGGATCATTTTCACTCTGGCTTGCCTCTTTATAAGATAGCAAATATAGTAGGTGCCTATCCAGCTGCAGTTCAAAAGGCCATAGCAGAAATGAATACTAAATCTATATCTAAAAATGAAATCTTGAATGAAGTCAATGTAACCCGGCTACAAGTTGGTGCTACTCTGGAGGTTCATGAAAGAATTGCTTATCACCGAGAAAGATTACTTCATAAGTTAGAACAAAATCCGAACATAACCCGTACTGATGTGAAGGATTGGTCTACAATTAGTTGGTTAAGAGCTCACGATAGAGATTGGTATGATCAAGTGCTTCCCATAAAGAGAAAACCTGAAGTATTCGATTATGATGAACTAGATAATTTACTAGTATTAAAGATTCGAGAAGCAGTAAAAAAAGTGAATAATTCGAAACCAAATCGTCGTATTTTGAAGGATACAATAATTAACATGCTAGATCAGAAAGACCAGAACAGGCTAAGAATCAAAAAACAAAAGTTACCCAAATCATGGAATATCCTTGAATTAAATGTAGAGAACTTGGAAGAGTACTTGATACGGAAACTACCTAACCTCATTCTGAGTTTACAAAGATACGGAATTAAAAAAATCACATGGTTTAGTATAGAAGCAAGATTTAAACTATACAAAAATGCTTCCGATAGAGTGAAGGAGGAGTTTGAAAAATTAGTTATTGGAATCAATCAAGGTTAAGCTATATCAGGTTTACATTAATATTTAGATGGGAAAAATAATAATATTGAATCCTTCGCCACACAGTATTGGAGTGAAGAAAATGATATTTTTCCCATCTTTATATCAAGATGAATTGCTGTTCAGTGCATTAGCCAGATATCATAGATTGTCTGGTAACATAAATGTGAAGCGAACAATGAATGAGTTATTTAGCGATGCCTCTGTATGCGCAGCTCCGATGTTCACCTCTAACCTTGAAAAGCTATGGGAGAATTTAGATAAATCTATATATTACGATCCGGATATCTTAATAGCGAAACATACAATACTTCCGTATTACGCGCCTTTTCTTCCTTCAGAGAGATTTGAAACACTGAAAAAAACTCTGCGTGTGGGAAATGGTTCGAGTGTTTACATGAAATTAGGTAAGGCGGCGTCCTCTCTTAAAAGTCCTCAATTTTTACGTTATTGTCCCGATTGCTATGAAGAAGAGCGAGGAAGTCTAGGAGTAGCATACTGGCACAGAACGCATCAGATTGAGGGTGTGCAAGTTTGTCATGTTCACTACTGTGAGCTTATGGATTCTTCCATACCTATTGCTCAAAGAAAAAACAAACATGCTTTCTATCTTCTCGAAAAAGATGCTGTTAATGCGGAGGTTTTACGTAATGTGAGCATCCAAAATTTAGATGTCTTAATATTTATATCGAAACAAACAAACTATTTATTAAATCATGATTTAATGCCAATTGGCCTTGAACAGTTGCATAGTTTTTATAAAAATGAACTTCTGAAAAGAGATCTAGTTACAGCACTAGGGGATGTAAGAATTAATGAACTAAAAACACAATTCAATGCTTATTATGGGAGGGAATTACTCCAGAGCATGAATAGTTACATCGACTCTGAAGAAAACCATTCGTGGCTACATAAACTCTGCAGAACGCCTCGTGTCACATGTCATCCCCTTAGACATATGTTACTCCTTCATTTCCTTGGTAAAGAAATTATTGATATCTATGGAAACCATACTTCTACATCCCATCCATTTGGCTCAGGGCCTTGGATATGTTTAAACAAGGTGGCCAATCACTATAAACAACCGGTTATATCTGAGTGTTTGGTAACTAGATGTTCGGATACTGGAAAACCAGTGGGTACATTTTCGTGTGAATGTGGATTCGTCTATTCTAGAAGAGGTCCTGATAGGTCAGATGCTGATAATTATCGAATAGGCAGGATTAAATCATTTGGAAAGGTATGGAGGGATAAACTGCACGAGCTTAAACTAACCAATCTGCCTCTTAGACAAAAAGCTAAAATTCTTGGTGTAGATCCTAAAACAGTGAAAAATCAAATAGAGACTTGCCAATTAACAATACAAGCAAGTGCGGGGGAAGCAATAAAAGAGAAATACCGTTTGGATTGGAGAGATTTACTTAGTACATACAGCGATGAGAAAATAGTGAATCTTCGCTTTAAAAGACCAGACGTCTACAGATGGCTATATAGCAATGACAGAGAATGGTTACTACAATACAATTTGGACCGAAAAATTAAGGCAGGTACTTTTGTTTCAAGGGTGAATTGGGTCGAGCGAGATTTAGAATTAGCATCGGAAGTAGAGAAAGTTTGCTCTGAGATTATGACTAATACAACCCAAACAATAAGAATTACAACAAATGAAATCGGGCGAAGATTATATAAACTCCCTCTTCTTTCTAACCGATTGCAACGACTACCAAAAACTCAGATGATTCTTGAGAGGTTCAATGAATCAGTCGGTGATTTTCAGATACGCCGCATTAAAAACAATGTTCGATTACTACACACAAGAGTAGGAATTCCAAAATCTTGGCAAGTAAAAAGGATCTCAGGATTAAGAAAAGAAGTATGGATGAAGTATGAGAAACAAATTGAACAGGAAATCCGAGCTGTTATTGAAGAAAAGTATCTTTAGGCTCTTAGAGCTATTGCTTAAAGTGATAAACGAAACTAAGAAAAATTAAGGGTTTTGTTTTATAAAGAGTTGGATTGTCAACACTAAACTAGACAATTTTTTTGTGGTGCCTCTGCTTGAACTCAGCCGGACTCAAGTAATCCAGAGAACCGTGAATCCGAATATGGTTAAACCAGTGTACATAGTCATGTAATTCTGTGGTTAGCTCAGCAAGACTTTCAAAATGACGTTTCTTTACAAACTCCGTTTTGAAAATTTTAAAAGTGGCTTCCGCAACGGCATTGTCATAGGGACAGCCTTTCATGCTCAAAGAACGTTCAATCTGAAAAGCCTCCAGCGCAGCGTCAATGAGCTTATTCTTGAATTCATTTCCTCGGTCGGTGTGGAAGAGCTGAATGTCATTCAGGTTGCCCTTAATTGAAGCCAAAGCACGGTAAACCAGCTTGGCATCCTTATGGGGTCCTGCACTGTAGCCGATAATCTCGCGGTTAAACAGATCTACAAAGAAGCATACGTAGTTCCAATATGAACCCACTCGGACGTACGTCAGATCGCTTACGACGACAGATAACGCCTGCTCTTGTTCAAATTTTCGGTCCAATACATTCGCTTGCTTGGCTTCATTGCAGCTCGTGGGACGAGGCTTGTACTGGGCGACTGTATACGAGGAAACCAACCCGAGTTCCTTCATGATTCGTCCAATTCTCCGCCTGGATACCGTAAGGCCCTGCTGATACAGCTCTTTTTTAATCTTACGCGTACCGTAGTTTTGGCGGCTGCTTTGAAAAATGTCCATAATCAGGGAGGGAAGCTCATCCTTCGATGTCACTTCCACTTTGTTTTCTTCATAATAATACGTGCTTCTAGGGAGTTTTAGGACGTCGTACATTGCTGATACCGAGTATTTATGTTTATTCTGGCGAATGACATTTACTTTCGTCCTATGATCAGCGCGGCTTGCTTTAAAATATCATTCTCCATGAGCAGTTGCTTGTTCTGTTTTCGAAGTTCGATGAGTTCTAATTCCTCTGGAGTTCGGTTGTCTTTCTCTTTGAAGGATCCCGAAGTGGAACTCTGTTTCACCCATTTATCTAACGATGAAGGATTCAAATCATATTCTTGAATGATATCCTTGCGTGGTTTGCCACTTTGATAGAGCTGAACCATCTGCGCTTTAAATTCAGCGCTAAAGGTACGTCTTTCTTTTTTTGTCATGATCCGTTTGCTCCTCCTAGGTTGGTCTGTAGTCTACTATATTAGACCACAATTTTTCTGTCTAGAAGAGTGTAGCCGATCCAAGTTAGTGATAAATAATATCTGGATATATAGAGCTTCTACTAAATGAGTACTATACGTTAGCAGTATTATTTATCTAAATGTGGAGACAATGGTTTATTAAAACACTGTGTTTTTCAGAGAGGTTGTCAACAAAATGATTGATGATGATGTTTATAAGTTACATTTACAATTACTCAGCATTTATGAAAAAAACAAACAGTGCTCCGGAGCTTACCAGAAGAAAACTGATTATTAACTGATTATTATAAGAAGCAACTATCCATGTTTGCTGAAAACAATTCAACGGATTTTCGTATTAAACCAATTATTAAAGATTTATGAGGAAAATCGAGAAGCCCTCGTAAGTAGTTGCGCGGATCGATACTTTTTTAGGGATATATCTGTAGATGCTGAATCCGGTATATAAGGCTGAAATTTATACTCTATAATTAGAGGAGGGTTAAGGTTTGTAAATAGGTAGTTACTACACGACTTGCTAAGGCGTAGCAATTTATAGCAACTAGTGATCTCTTGTTTATTCAAATTCCTGAAGTTTAAAATGTACCATGTCCAAACTAATAAAAATTATGGGGAGAGATCAAATGTTATTTGAGATTACTGATGAAATGGAAAAGAAGATAAAGGAATGGGATTCATGTAAACCGATTGATGTAGCGGGAGCAAAGTTTTCCTATATATTCACTCCAACTAGTCTTGGCACAGTTATTTATGTTCAATGCGATATCTGTAATAGAGAATTGCATCTAACAGAAGGCTGGGATTGAAAGATCAATTTCTAATCTCCGTTGAGAGGCTGTGTAGATAAATTTAGGTGTTCTTTTCAGTAGGGGTCTGTCAAGATTTTTGTGTAAACTCTTATTGAGTGAATCTCCCAGTGGGAGATTTCGTGTTTCTAATGAAGGTGGTCGCCGACTCGTTCCGGGAAGAAAACGGAGAGGCTGTAGCAACATCACAAGGTCTGTTACGTTTTCTTTTTGGTTATACTGATAATGGAAATAGAAGGAGGGGATTGAGATTAATATTGAAGAAATATACAACTTACATATTAAGCTTCTTGATGTTTATGAGAAAAACCAAAAGCATCGCCATCCATATCAAAAGGAGATTAACTTCTATAATCGACAACTCGGATTTTTTTGTGAAAATATTGTCCAAAGGATTTTTGTTTTAAATCAACTTATAAAAATATATGAAAAAAATAGAGAATTTCAAATTAAAGAATGCTCAAAGGGTTATTATGCCAAGATTCATGAAAATATTGAAACAAAAGTAGATTAGAATGATAATAATGTAATATATTTGTTGAACTATTTGCATACCAAAATAATATCGTGGAATAAAGGCCTGATATCAATGCTTGACTAGGGCTGTCTTCAAACTCAGGCAAGCCAAACCATAATGGATGCCAAGGCCAAAAAAGACTTGAATGTACACGCCAATTTATCATAGTGAGTCGCCAGACGACGATAAATTCTTTACTTTATTAAAGAAGCATTCCACCAAATGACGTTCTTTGTAAACGTCCCGATCATATTTTAGGATGACTCGGCGAATTTTTCCTTCCGGGAATCACTGGAATAGCCTGATGTTCCTTCAAAAACATGCGAATGGCATTGATATCATACGCGCGGTCGGCAAACACTAATGATGGAGGGACATAAAGGAGTGAACGGTGTTTTATCCCAGTCCGAATATTGATTTTCGATACAAAAGCCGCGGCTCGTTAATAAACGCTGAAGCGTGTCATTATCAGTAAAGCGACATGCAATTCGAGAAATTGTTTTCTCCGATCCCCAATCACGGAACGTGGCCCAGTGCATGATCTGGTTACTTGAATCATACGACTGTGTCCCAGATACCTTGACTTTAATTCCATCCTTATCGATAAATTTTCCCCAGATGCTTTCCTCTTGGTTGGATAAATCGGTCCCAAGGGGTTTCGTGTTTCAAAAACAAACATCCCATTTGGCTCTAAGTGCTTGTAGACGGTTTCGAGTAAGGCTCGTTGATCCTCATCGCTCAAAAATGCCTGGAATGCATTTCCTGTCAAATAAATCATGGAAAAACGCTTTTCGGAATCGAATGTACGAGCATCAGCTTCAATAAAATCCACAGGCAAAACTTGAGTTTTAACCCGCGTATATTCAAGCATCGATGAAGAAATATCAACACCTGTTATATGTATCCCTGGTTTTGATAAATGAATGGTTTTCAATCCTGTAGCACATGCAAGTTCCAAAACCTCGCCTGGGTTCAATCTAGCAATATCAAGATAGAAATTGTATTTATTAGTCTCGCCGCCAAATTCAAGATCATAATTAATCGGGTCTCAATACTCTTCAAGACTATCGTGATCTATCAATACGAATCATCCCTTCACTACAATACAGATTTCTTTAAATCATCCTTCATTATACCATCCATTTCTCGGTTTTGCGATATATGGAAACCGTGTTGAAGTTTTGTGAAAACGGACTGACGCGCCAGCACTTTTAGTAGAGTAAAAGGCTGGGCAAACCCCAGCCCCTCCTCATCAAACCGTACGTGAGGTTTTCCCTCATACGGCTTTCCGATGTTCTTCTTCCTGGCATTACAGATTTTTTTTCTCTCATCCAGCCAGTTTCTTGAGTCCTACCCGTTCAGCCATTGTTGCTGCCTGTCGGGACTGACCGTGCTTATGACGTCGGTTTCGTTTCTTATTCCAGAACAGGGTCAGTCGCTTTCGGATATACCAGTCGATTTTGTTCAGGAACTTGGTCGCAAAGACATCGAGTCCATAATAGTTCTTCCATCCCTGTATTTTCAGGTTGAGTTCTTCGATTATCCGGTTCATCGTCCAGTACAGACGATTCCTCGGCTCGGTGACTTCTTTAACCTTCTGCCTCATGTTCTTCATCGCTTTCCGGGTTGGATAGCTGCGAAGGACATAGACTTCTTTGTTCCCTTTCAGCTTCTTCGGGATTTTCCGGTGATGCATCCCCAGAAAGTCGAATCCTTCCTCGGCTCCCCACAGGTGGATCACTTTCGATTTTTCCTTGTTCATCTCCAGTTCCAGTTTTCCGAATACCGCCTTCAGGATATCGATCGCCTTGTGGGCTTGTTCTTTGGTTTTACACAGGATGACCAGATCGTCGGCGTAGCGCACCAGTGTTCCCGTTTCTGCAAACTTCTTTTCCCAGATCGTATCCAAATAGTTCAAGTAAATATTCGCCAGCAAAGGACTAATGACTCCGCCTTGCGGTGATCCCATTGTCGTGGTGTGAAACTGACCCTCTTTTACGAATCCAGCTTTCAGCCATTGCCGAATCAGTTTCAGCACCCGCCGATCACTGATGCGCTGCTCGACCAGTCTCATCAGTTTATCGTGAGGGATGTTATCAAAGTAGCCTCGAATGTCGATATCCACCACCCAGTACACACCTTTCCTCACCGCTCGCCGGATATGGCGAATGGCGTCATGCGCACTTCGTTTCGGGCGAAATCCATAGGAGAAATCTTTGAAGTCTGCTTCAAAAACAGGTTCCATCACCATCTTCGTAGCCAGTTGTACCACCCGATCTGCGATAACAGGGATGCCCAGCGGTCTGGTCTTTCCATCCGGTTTCGGAATCTCTTTCCGTCTTACGGGCTGTGGAAGATAGGTTCCGCTTCTCAGCTTGTTCGCCAGTTCATCCACGAAACGCTCAGCACCGTATTCCTGAGTGATGTAATCCAGTGTCACTCCATCGACACCACCACTGCCACCACTCGCCTTGACCTGGTTCCATGCCTCCCACAGAACATCTTCTCGGTAAACCTTGTCATATAATGCATGAAACCGGCGCTTTGGATGCTCCTTGGCCGCCAGGTATAGTACGTTTTGAAGTTGTCGAGCTTTCACTTTGGTGTAGTTAGCCTTTTGGGCATTCACTGACTCTTACCTCCTCCGGTACATGAACAAAAGCAGGGGTCCTTCCCTCCATGAGGTTGTGTTGTCCTCATTTCTACGGTAGTATGACCCCCTCCGACTCCCTTCCCGCAGTTCTCCATTTCACCTTTCGGGCTTATAGGTTCACTCTTTTACGAAAAAAAAACTTCGTGCGGGGGAGGGTCTCCCTAGTTCCAGACTCAGCTTTCTCCACATACCGTTCCCCTTACACCGGAGAGTTCTTCCGCGCTGCACTTCCAAGGGCTTCACGCGTTCCATGGCCTTCGCCCAATGTCTCAGGGCTCGGCTCTCTCTTGTCCTAAAAAAAAAAGGCTCTTTTTAACGGTGCGGCAGGATTCACTTCATGTTACGGCCTGTGGATTTGCTCGCACTTCCGTAGAAGTTACTTTGTCACGGGGCTTCAGCCTTAGGATTTCTCCACCAGCTGCCCGTCAGCTACCAGGCGACTTGGCTCTTACCTGAACCGGACTTTCACCGGTTAGTTGTGTCTAGCTTGGCTAGGCGCGCAAACAAAAAAAGCCGCTAATTTAGCGGATCGGATGAGGCAATATCTTTGTTACTGGACTAGAGCGTGTCTTTAAAACTAATTTAACCATAGTAAAATAGAAGCCAGCGTTAAAAAGGCTCCAAATGTGCAGGCTAACTTGTCATATTGTGTAGCCAGCCTGCGATAGTGCTTCAATTTGTTAAACAAACACTCAACGAGGAGGTTTAGAATGTTATTCATGTCATATTCTCGATCAGCAATAACGTTCATCCCTTGAAGTCCCATCGTCTGAAGCATTTCATGCCCTGTTACACAGTCATGATGATGACCGCCGGTTAACTCGTTACGAAGAGGATTACCGAGACCATCGACAATCGCATGTATTTTCGTCGTTATTCCGCCTCGGGATCGTCCGATCGCTTGGAATTGCTGCCCCCTTTTGCGCCCGCTCCATGTTGCTGGACGCGAACGATCGTTTTCAAAGTCAGATGTGATGGAAACGTGCTTCAATATTCCATCCCAAATTCCGGCAATCTGCCAGCGTCGGAAACGCGTGTACTGTTCAAAGAAAATAAAGTAGTGGACTGAAAAACAAAGTATTAGACTGTCGTGGCCTCATTAAGCTATACCAGCTAATAGCATGTCAAGATTACCAGTAA
>NZ_ASRY01000230.1 GCF_000520815.1 Paenibacillus maysiensis
ATCGGATTCAGGTTTGGACTATATGGCGGTAGAAAGACCAAGTGCAAGCGCGGATGTTCCTTCAAAAAAGGCTGCAGCCCGATAGCATGATGAATGCGGCTGTTGTCCAGAATGAGAGCGAGCTTCCCATTCGGGTACGCCGATAGCAGATCCTGCAGAAACCGAATAAAGGCGGCTACATCGGCTTTTTCTTCTTCACGATGATGGACCTGTCCGGTTTCGTAATTGATCGCTCCAAATAGCTTGGCTCCTTCATGCTTGCCATATGTTGGCACTTGGCGTTGCTTACCGCGAGGAAACCAGTTGTATTGCAGCGCCTGATAGGAACGAATCATCGATTCGTCTTCAAAGAGCAAATGATTGATCTCTTCCGCCTCAACCTGTTTCTTGAGCTTGGCAAAGGTGTGTTTGCGAAAAAACTCTTGGGCGTCCTCATCGGCTTTGGCTAATGTATAGGTTGCTTTGGTAAAGCTGAAGTTCATCCGTTTGAGCATCGCGCTAATCCCGCGTACGCTCATGATAATGCCAAACTCCCGCTTGATCCATTCCGCTACCAGCGGGAGTGTCCAGGTGTAACGAGCTTCAAAGCCCACATCCGCCGGTTGCTGCTGTTCGAGCATCGTGGCTAACTGACTACGCTGTTCCTCCGTGAGTTTAGGCGGTTGTCCGGGAGAGTGATCCATTTCCAGACCCGCAAGACCATGCTTTTGGTAGTTCTGCCAATAGAGGCTGATCGTTTGACGAACGCGACCAAGCAGATTGCTAATCTCAGCAAACGAGTGCCCTTCCAGACGAAGACGGACGGCCAGGTACCTTTCGTAAAGACGTTTATCTGATGTTTCTTTCATCGCTGTATTCAATCGCTCGATTTCTTCGCTTTTCATGTTCATCGCCACCTTGGGTTGAAGTTACTATTCATTACCCCATTTGGCGACGGGTTGGCCTCGTTAATTTCTTATTTGCGTCTTATATA
>NZ_ASRY01000231.1 GCF_000520815.1 Paenibacillus maysiensis
TGTTCCGGCGGTAGGTGTCGTTACACCAGGCAAGCTGGTCATGGCGATGGGAACCTCTATTTGTCATATGCTGCTCGGTGAGGAAGAAAAAGAAGTCGAAGGTATGTGCGGCGTTGTAGAAAACGGAATTATTCCGGGCTATTACGGCTATGAGGCTGGTCAGTCGGCGGTAGGAGATATTTTTGCATGGTTCGTTGAGCATGCTGTTCCCGGCGAGGTGAAGGAGCAGGCTGCGGCAGAAGGCGTAAACGTCCATGTGTGGCTGGAGCGCAAAGCGGCAGCATACAAACCGGGCGAAACCGGATTGCTTGCACTGGATTGGTGGAACGGCAACCGTTCTGTGCTGGTAGATACGAACCTGACGGGTCTTATCGTCGGCTATACGCTGCTGA
>NZ_ASRY01000232.1 GCF_000520815.1 Paenibacillus maysiensis
CTTGCTCGAATTCTTGATCGGGTAGCTAATCAGTGGAATCGGCTTCATGGTCGGATGATATTCATTCCGAAATGGGCGATCAAATTGCCAAAGGGTTGTTTGCTTACGATCACTGTTCCAGTAGTGTCCACCTGTCGGCTTCCAACCGTACAATACAGGCTCGTGCATCCAGTGATATTGAGAATGACCGAGTACCATTGCTTGCTTTGCCCAGATACAGCATTGTGCTAGTTTGAATCCAGCTTCAATAAATGCCTTCCTAAAATTTAAGCCTTCACTATCTGCGTGGAATACATATAGACTTGCTCCATCATCTGCTACTTCAAACATTCGAGTATAAGCAGCCAATAGAAAATCATAAAATTGGTGATTGTCCATTTTATCGTTCTCTATTTTCAATGCAGCCTTGGTCTTACCTGTATAGTCCACATTGTAGGGTGGATCAGTTACAATAAGCTGAGCCTTCTTACCATCCATCAATGTTGCGATATCCTGCGGATTCGTCAAGTCACCGCATATGAGCCTATGCTTCCCAAGTAGCCAGACGTCACCTTTACGAGTGATCGGATGCACAGGTAATGCTTCTTCTACATTAAAATCCTCTTCGTCTTCCGCTGTATCTTCATGTAATGTATCCAGCAACTTCTCTGCTTCAGACCAATCAAAGCCTGTTAACTCAATATTATATTCTACTTCTTTTAGCTCATCTAATAATGTAGCCAGTGCATCAAAGTCCCACTCCCCTGTAATTTTATTGAGCGCTATGTTCAAGGCTTTCTCTTTCGACTTATTCACATCGACTATGACGCATTCAACTTCATCGTATCCAAGTGCCTTCAACACTTTAGCTCGTTGGTGGCCTCCTACAATGGTATAATCGCTATTACAAATAATCGGTTCACAATAACCGAATTCCATTACACTATTCCTAATCTTTTCAAACTCGGGATCGCCAGCTTTTAAATCCTTCCTTGGATTATATTCGGCGTGTACCAGTTGATCGATCTTCAATTTCATCCACTTCATTTATAAAACTCTCTCCTTTATTTCTACAACTTTCTCATTATTTCTGGCGTTTTTTATGTACGGAATTAAAACTTCTACGCTTACGAATCTGATTTCTAATCCACTTGATCCCCCTTTCTACCTTCATTTTTAAAAAGGCTGCAATCCACATCCAGGTGAAAAACACACCAACCGCAGTGATAAATCGTAATATTTCTATGCTTATTGCTTGTAACATTAATAGCATTCATATTTCTC
>NZ_ASRY01000233.1 GCF_000520815.1 Paenibacillus maysiensis
GGCCTGCGGCACGGCGGCGGCTTTGCACGCCATGGCCGGAAAGATTGAGCTCCAGGACGTGCAACGTCTGGAGCAGGGCATTACAGTGACGCTGTTGTAATCGGCGTCACTTTTTTATTTCATCTAAACATTCGCTTATATCATTTCACAAATACAGTTATTCCGAATGCGCTATATTCCAAATGTGCGGTTCTCCGACTGACTTACAGCAAAACCCTGTTTTCCAGTATATTTTTCATACAAATATGCGACTTCGAAGGGCCTAATTTCACCAATGAATCCTGAAGCTCTGCAATTTCCAATACCGACGCGGTTTGTACTTTAATGAGATAATTAAATTCCCCACTAATGCGAAATAAATCGGTGACTTCCTTTGCCTCTCTACAAAATTCAACCAGCTCTTGGCAATGTTCCGTCTTTACTAGAATAAACGTAGTTGTCCCTTGATTCAGTAGTATAAAAACCTTACTTTAAATATATATGTACCACATAATTATTCATATAATAAGGTTCACTTACATATAAGGAGTAGATTATCATCTCAATTGATTTCAATGTGTATTGGTTTCATTTTAGCTCCGATCTTCTGATGCCATTGTTCAGCTTGATTGGACTGCTACTCATATATTTTGGATCAGAACGATCCGTCGCCATCGTTATCGTAACCGCCACTGGGTCCGTACCAAAGGGCAGATCGTTGATGCGATATCGAAGTAGATATTGATGTCGTCCCCTTTGACCGAGACGATCCGGTAGATACTAGCTACACCCGCCGATTAAAAGTGCGCTTCTATACAGCTTCAGGTGAAGGCGTTGAAATCTGGAATCCTTATAGCACCAATCTAAGCCTAAACCGGGTTGGCAGCAAGTTTAAGGTATTATACAACCCATCCAACCCTCGGGACGCCCGAATAGGCGGTGTAAATGGTGCAGGCTGTCTGGCCTTTATGCTGTTTTCGATCGGTATCCCCTTTGCTTTGAGCGGGGTATTCGCTTTATTAAGGTTGTTCTTCTAACAAGGTTTGGATCACATACTGGTAATGAAATTATCGCCATATAAATAGCCAAACCTAAAATAATCAGTGCCGATATTTTGTTGAGCACAGTACCAAACTTTCCTTCTGAATCCATACGTCCCACGATACGCCCCCAACCGCAAGCGTAATCAGGATTGTGTCACGGACACCCGCTGTAATGACAGCAGGCAGTGCATTGCGAAACCGCGACTGGGACGCCCCCTGATTAAACGCAAATACATTTTGACCCCCAAAGGAAAAATCAAACCCAGTGCCAATAAAACAGCATGGATAATAGCTTCCAACATGTTATGTACTCCCCTCAAAATCATTACACTTCTTCTCTCTCATCTCCCGTTATTTCCTTTCTGTTCTTAATGCGGTTATCGCTCTGGATTTTCCATATTCTGTGCAAGTTTGGTACGTTTTTGTATATGCCCCAATTGCTCCACTGTAGTCTGATAATCTTGCGGGTAGTTCATATTAAACACAGCTTGCCGCCACATCTCTAAGCTCGCACCTGGCCAAGCCCCCGCTGTCTCATAACGAACGTTCAATGAATCTAGCCAGTCGATCAAACGAAGACGGTCACTACGCAGACATTGCTCAGCAGACGGCAACACACTTTGATGATATATGCCTAGCAGCGGATGTATACGTCCATCCACAGAGGCGATCACTGCCTGTAATGCTGGCTCTACTGGCTGGGGCAATGATCCATTTCCTGTCAAGGATGTATGATCTCCTTGTACTTGTTGCTTTCCTTGTTCACTGCTTGCCTCTTGCGCCGCTGCCCAGTTCGTTGCGTGAGTAAGCAAAGCACACAATATCTCTGGCTGCACGAAGGGCATATCGCAGGCAACGACAATGCCCCACTCCGTTCTGGAAGCAGAAAGTCCCGCATGAATGCCGCTCAAAGGCCCTAAGCCGGGATACAGGTCTTTTATCGTTTCCAGATCAAGCTCGCTATACTGCTGCGTATCCCGGGTCACTACAACAACCCGTTTTGCCACCTGCCCTAGCACAGCGGCTATTCTCTCCAGTACCGTAACCCCTCCCAGCTGAAGCAGCGCCTTGTCCTGTCCCATTCTGCTAGAGCGTCCGCCTGCCACGATAATTCCAGTCACCTCCACCATCACCATCGCACCTCCTTTTTGCTAGACAAATTCTATCATTAAACACGGATAAATCTAATAATATCATCTATATAAAGTATAAAAAAATGGCGATCCACCTGGATCGCCTAAAAAAGAGGTTGCCTATTCGTCTAGTTCATTACTTTTAATCCGTGAACTTAATAAGTTGCAAAAATCGTTTTATTATGGAGGTAGCCTCCGCTCGGGCCGCCTGCTGTTTGGGCGCAAGCAAGTCGGGGGAGACGCCTTTTATTAAGCCCTGCTCTGTAGCCCGCGCCATAGCATCTTGAGCCCAAGGAGAAACGGTAGATGCGTCGCTGTAAATCTCTTTATATTTCTCATTAGTAGGATCAGCATTCAGTGTTTGAGCGTAATGTGCAGCCTTTTCGGTAATAACCACGATTTCCTCACGCGTAATTAACCTTTCTGGCCCAAATGATTGATTCCCATAACCACGGATCAGACCAGCTTCCACCGCAGCTCCAACACTACCAGCATACCAGGCATTTTCTTTCACATCTGTAAAAGGCTCTGTTAACGGCTTCTCCTGCATACCAAGCCCGCGAACAAGCATTGCCACAAATTCAGCTCTTGTTACCGCCCGATTCGGTTCAAAAATATCAGGTTGAACACCTTTGACAATCAGCTTGTTTGCTAGCATCTCTACATCTTTTTGCGCCCAATGATTCTCCAGATCCTTAAACTTTTTGTCTACAGAGACTACAGCATAAATGCTGTTATGATTGGATTTGATGATTGCCTCCGTTTGTCCATTCACATTCCGGATCAATACGGGAACAGATGACAAAGCACCTGTCTTAGGGTCGAACCATACGGCCGCTATATGCTCAGGATCAACTTCATGATCCAGAACCAATTTCCGTTCCACGTAGTGCCCGAAAAATTCAGTGATCTCTTGATCTCCGGCCATAAGCTTGAAGTCAACCGGGTTTACCACAACATTCGCTAAACCCGTGTCAGCAATAGCTTGTCGTACTTGTGCACCGTTTTCGCCTGACAACGCTGAAATTTCGACGATCAGGTTGTCTTCAGGATATAATAAGATCAATTTGCCAACCAATTCAGCAGAAAGAGTAAACTGGGCTACTGCCGTGTGAATGCTAATCGGCATCTTTGTATTTTCTTTCTCATATTCCTTTAAAAAGTCAGAAGGTATACTCACTTTTGCTGCTTCGCTGTATCCCGAGGCATCAACTACCAGTTCTTTCTGGTCAACATTTGTAACATTCAGGGCTTGGCTGGCGTCTCCATCATTCAAACCAATAAGTTGAATAGTGTGGCTCTTATCAGCTACTGTCTTAGCGTCTGTTAATAGGACACCAGTCTTAGTCTCTGTTTGGGAAGCCGCTGACGAGGTACCCTGAACTGACTTTTCTTTATCCTTAGAACGATGCGAGCGCTCATCTCGTACGCGGAACGCCCATTCCTCTGGAGTATGCATCCCCACATACGGATTCATTGCATGGTCTGTCAGCGCCCCCGAGGTAATTTCCAGATAGTACGACTTTCCTTCTTCCAACCCGCCTGATAGCTCAATGTACGCTATATTTTCCTCGCCTTTTAACGTAAAATTCGAATTCCCTGCACCCGATATCCGAAGTTCGCGAACCACTGCCCCACCTGAGGCTTCGTGGAGCCTTACATACCCTTGGTTCCACTTCATGGGCTCATTAAACTCCAGCATAAAACCGGCATACGGGCCTACTCCACTGAGCTCCAACCCTTCCGGTGATCTCTTCTTTACCAGTTTCGGCGCGGTAGTGTCTGCTGTCCGGAAGCTCCACCTATTCTTGCCCCAAACTGCATCAGTTCCCTGACCTGCACGGTCTACAAACATCCCCGAGCTGACCTCTACATAGTAACCCGTACTATCTCTTAGCGGATGGTCCAGCTCCATCGACACGTTCTGACCACTAATTTGGATCGTGCCGCCCAACACCGTACCTCCGCTCACATCAATCCGACCTGCTTCACTTCCATCCTCCTGGTACACCACCAGGTGGCCTGTACCCAGTTGCACCTTTTCACTGAAGCTCATGTGCAGATTCGGGGTGAGCGTTTGACCGCTCCCCTCTGGATACAGGTTCGTATAATTGGGTCGCTCATCTCGTGTGCGGAACGTCCAGTCCTCCGAAGTATGTATCCCTACATATGGATTCATCGCCAAATCCGTTAGTGCTCCCGAGGTGATTTCCAGATAGTACGACTTTCCTTCTTCCAACCCGCCTGATAGCATAAATTCGACTACATTATCTTGTCCTTCTAGCGTACTGTTTAAATTCCCTGCACCGGATACTCGTAGTTCACGAACTACTGCCCCACCTGATGCTTCGTAAAGCCTTACATAGCCTTGGTTCCACTTCATCGGCTCATTGAACTCCAATATAAAGCCTGCATACTGGCCTGCACCACTGAGCTCCAAGCCTTCAGGCGTTCTCCTCTTTACCAGCTTCGGCGCGGTGGTGTCTGCTGTCCGGAAGCTCCACGTATTCTTGCCCCAAATGGCATTTGTTCCCTGACCCGCACGGTCTACAAACATACCCGAGCTGACCTCTACATAATACTGGGTACTATCCGCCAGTGGATGATCCAGTTCCATCCGTACATGCTGACCACTGATATGTACCGTGCCACCTACGACTGTACCTCCGCTCACGTTAATCCGACCTGCTTCACTTCCATCCTTCTGGTGCACCACCAGATGGCCCGTGCCCAGTTGCACCTCTTCGCTGAATGCCATTCCCAACTCCGGTGTGGGCGTCCACACATTTTCGTGGGGGGACATATAGGTATAATAGGGTCGCTCATCTTGCACGCGGAACGTCCACTCCTCTGGAGTATGCATCCCCACATACGGATTCATTGCATGGTCTGTCAGCGCTCCCGAGGTAATTTCCAAATAGTACGACTTTCCTTCTTCCAGCCCACCCGAAAAGGAAAAGTAGGCTGTATTCTCCCAGATTGACAGGGATTTCCCCGTTCCCCACTGACCCGATATCGGTAACTCACGAACCACGGCTCCTCCCGAAGCTTCGTGCAACCTTACGTAGCCGTGATCCCATCTCACTGGCTCATTAAACTCCAGCATAAAGTTCGCATCGTAGGGACTCACGCCACTCATGTCTGGGCCCTCCGGTCCCTTCCTCACCAGCTTCGGCGCGGTAGTGTCTGCTGTCCGGAAGTTCCACATATTCTTGTCCCAAATCGCATTGGTGCCTTGACCCGCACGGTCTACAAACATACCCGAGCTGACTTCTACATAGTAACCCGTACTATCTCTTAGCGGATGGTCCAACTCCATCGACACGTTCTGACCGCTGATATGTACCGTGCCACCTACGACCGTACCTCCGCTCACGTTAATTCGTCCCGTTTCACTTCCATCCTCCTGATGCACCACCAGGTGACCTGTGCCCAGTTGCACCTCTTCACTGAACGACATAGCCAGATTTGCGGACAAAGAAACGCCGCTTTCCTGAGGTGAAAGCCATGTATAGTATGGGGGCTCGTCCATTTGCGCCTGCATATAAACTGATAAAGCCACGGGGGATGAGGAAGCGTCTTGTATGAACCCGTCCGACATCGACACATTCTCCGTCGTATTGTTGCTTATGCTCTCCGATGCAAACGCCGCTGAAATATATGGGTTTGCCAGGTTGAGTACCTGTGTTGTCAGTACACTTGCCTTAATCATTCGATTTACATGATTCTTATTTCTTTTCTTCTTGCTCATATACGTGCTCCTTTTTATCTAGGTGTGAATGGAACGGTGAAATTTATGGATCTCGTTCTTGATTTCCATATAATCCTGCTGGCATTTCCATATGAAATCCCCGAAGTACAGCAGAATTTGCTCCCCTCTGATTAGAGAATTCCTACTTTTCTGAATGGCGTCCATTTTACTGTACAAAAACTCATACCGCATACGATGGCGAGGCAGAACATATATTTTGAAAAAACAATTTCCTAATAATGAGGCAAATAAGTCGTCAAACTGTCCAAAGGACACGTTCAGCATATTGGCCTGCTTCAGACTGAGCTTATGTTTGATGCCGAGCAAAGCATGATGAATCTGCTCCATGATGGCTTGAAAAACCTCTTCATCCCGCTGAAGCTCTTCAATGCGTGACCTCAGAAACAAGAGATCGTATTCCGAATTGCTGCTGGTTTGCAGCCACACGTCGTCAACAACACCTTTTAACCGCGTCTGGATTACCTCTTCCAAGTTCTTAAAAGATGTTCCTTTGATAACAGCGCCTTTACGCGTTGTGTTTATAAATTTAGTTCCCTTCACTGTACTAATGTAAAACTCCATCTCTGTTTTCATTTTGATAAAAGAATGTCGTGTAATCACCTGTTGGCCATGAACGCCCTGTACACGCGGCAAATCCGTACTAGCTGGAACACCTTGGGCATGAGTGATCCCCTCAGCATAATATTGTTCATCCCGATAAGCTAAATTTTGCCCCACCAACACAACAGGGTCTGCTTTCATCTGTATCAGACATTGGAGTGCAATGACCGCTACAGAAGGAGCATCGTTAATAATCGTTGGTTTATTTCCCTCCGCTGTGCGCAATACGTGCTTGGAGAGTTCATCCTGAGAGATGATGATATGCATAAGACGACCTGGATAATGATCGAGCGTGTGTTTACCAACCGTACTGCCGAAAATAAGTGGAATTGAATCAATTCGCTTGTCGATCAACTTTTGAATTACATTTACGTTGTGTTCGTTCGGGTCGTAACTGAACGTGCCGTGCGGATAAATTCCATGCTCCACCAGCGTGTTCACTGCCGATCCTACTGTAAACAGATAAGCAAGATTGTTCTTACGAATATGTCGCAGGTGCTCAATTTCGTCGTTAAGCGAAGGACCGGCAGATATTACTAAGACTGGCTTGCCCCTAATATGCTCTGAGCCCGCGTACAAAAAATCCGAACTATGTAAAATATAAGGAAAATTATGAATACTGTTTAACGCCCATTTTTTTTCGTACACGTTATTGATAGCCATTTTGTCCTTCTTGTTAGAGACCATTTTGTACAATATTTCATTAAACTTCTTCAGTTTCGCAGCAAATAAGGAGCGATACGGGAGCCATGGAACAACTAGGACCCCAGATACACGGTCGATCAACCTATGCAGTGTACCGATTGCTTCTCCAGTCATTCCTCCTACCATAACCTCTTCGATCATCTCATCAGCCAGCCAATCATTTTCATTCAGATGCTGCAAAAAAATATTCATCACACCAGTGTCCGGCTCGACGATGGAGAAGCTGGTATTCGGGTGCTTGCGCAGAAATTCACGAATATGATACCCAAGTCCTACACCAAAAAAGATCACGTGCGCTTGAGGTTTAACTTCGTTAAAACCCGAAACAAATAATTCTGCTTCCCGCCCAGGCTGCTCAGGATCATGCAAATAATATGATTGTCCCTCAAGAGTCAGTACTACATTGGGCTTGTTGGTTTCAGAAGTCACCAACGCACCTCCTTCTCCTGCCTGAAGCAAAAGAAGCCGAGGAAATCGGTGGTACAAGGAATTGTCTCTACGATGTTGCAATGCGATTTTCCATCCCTTTCCACCCGATATTTCATAAAACCAACTATACAAGCCAGTCGATTAAACCTAACCTATATAATTTCTTATGGAGCATAGTATTCTGATTTTATGTAATATCTGCGACAATGTATTTTTATTCAGAAAAAAACAATCCTAAATTCTCCTGATTATGGATTAAGTATCGGCTATTCCATGTATAAACTTTAGGTCTTAAGAACCTATTTATAAATAAAGATTTTGTAACTAACCAGGCATTTACTTGGACTAACCATATATAGTCTCAAACGCTGTAGTTCGTCTACATGTCGCCCCTTGGAGCAACAAAAATAATAACTAGTAAAATAGCGAAATAATTATTAAGTTTACTTAAACCATTATCAAATTAGTATATACTAATAATCATTACATAATTGTTAATTTATTGGTTTGTTAACCCTTTCAACACATGATACATTGGATAGAGAACCTTCCCATAGATCGGCATTCTATGCTTTATTCTCTACCGGGCTAAGAAAGGAATGGCTTGTCTTGCAAAATAGAGAAATTCAAGAGACTCCTCTATACTCCTTAAAGCTGTACAATTTTTTTCTGTATGGAGCCATGGTCATTTTCTCCAGCTTCTTCCCGTTGTATCTGCAAGAGATCGGCATGGACAAGCTTGAGATCGGGAGTCTGATGGCGATTGGGCCTTTTGTATCGGTATTCGCAAATCCCTTCTGGGGCTATACCAGTGACCGGAGCCGTAACCTTCGGCGTATTTTACTGTTTATGATTGCAGGTACCTTGCTGCTGCTGCAAGCTTTATTTCATGTCCATACGTATGTCATGATTTATGTGTCGATGATTGGCTTTTATTTCTTCCAAAGTCCTTTGTTTGCCCAAAGTAACAGTCTCATTCTCAGCTACATTGAGGGCACGGATCGAAAATTCGGCTCCTTCCGCATCTGGGGCTCCTTCGGTTGGGCTGTGACGGCGGCCGTCGCCGGCCTGATCATTGACCGAACGGGGGTATCCAGCATATCCAACATCTTTACGGTGCTGCTTCTGGCTGCCCTGATCTGTACCCTGGCGATTCCACCGCTGAAAAGCACTGTTGAAACGGCAACCATTCATTTGCGTGGCTTTGGCAGCATTTTAATGAACGGATACTTTATATCTTTCATTTTGCTGGGGATCTTGGTATCCATTCCGAATTCGATCAACAGCGCCTTTATGTCCCTGTATATCACCGAACTGGGCGGCTCCAAGCTGATGCTGGGTTTTGCTGTCTTTATGTCATCGGTATTCGAAATCATTGTCTTTTTGCTGTTTGATCGCTTTTTGAAGAAAAAAATGACGGTTATGTTCGGCTGTCTGGCTCTCGTTAGTTTGCTGTTTGCTCTACGTTGGGAGCTAATGGCCTTGGCCACAGACCCGATTCAGATCGTGTTCATTCAGGCACTTCATTGCGTCACCTTCGGTGGTTATTTTTATGTAGGCACCCAGTTGACCGTCCTGTTCACACCGATAGCTTACCGCTCATCCGGGCAGGCCGTATATACGTTGACGTGGAGCGGGATATCCGGCATTGTAGCAGGCTTTGCAGGAGGCTGGCTGTTCCAGAATTTCGGTGGTGAAATGATGTACAACGCAGGCGTTTTCTTCGCCTTGCTCGGCTTTGCGGGATTTACCATCATGTGGTATATGCTGTACAAGAACGGTTATCAGCCCTTTCATGCCGACGACCACGAACGAGCAGAAGAAGCCTCTTAAAAACATCCGTGGGACGTGACACCCTTTTTCACTGTTTGCCCGTTACGAACAGTGGAATACCCAAATATATCCCAATTATCATTATATATAGAGCCCGTGAGCGTAAAGTAAAGGAGTCTGCCGATGGCAGACTCCTTTTTTTGACTTGGTTGCACGAGGCTACCATCTGTCCCACGCTGTCCAATAACTATTGCTTGGGCAATTGGAAAGAGCTTTTCAGTGATACTACACGGTTAAATACAGGCTCACCCGGCTTGGAAAGCTTCGGATCGACACTGAAATAACCATGACGGAAAAATTGGAACTTGTCCTGCGATTGTGCTTCCTTCATATTCGGCTCGACAAAGCCGTGAGCAATTTCCAAAGAGTTTGGATTCAATTGGTCGAGGAAGGTTTTTTCCGTTGCATCCTCTTCAATCGCTTCCGGGTCCTCTGCGTTAATCAAAGGCTCATACAAACGGAATTCGGCAGGAACGGCCTGAGTAGCCTCCACCCAATGGATTGTGCCTTTCACTTTACGTCCAGTAAAGCCTGAACCGCTCTTGGTTTCTACATCATAGGTACAATGAATTTCCGTTACATGACCGTCGGCATCCTTAATGACATCGTTACATTTAATGAAGTAAGCATGCTTGAGACGTACTTCATTGCCAGGGAACAGGCGGAAATATTTGCTCGGCGGATTCTCCATGAAATCCTCACGCTCGATATAAATTTCACGTGAAAACGGAATTTGACGTGTACCGAGTTCAGGATTTTCAGTATTGTTTTCCGCCTCCAGCATTTCAACTTGTCCTTCAGGATAGTTTGTGATAACCACCTTCAACGGATCTATGACTGCCATGGTGCGGGGTGCCTTAAGCTTCAAATCCTCACGTACAAAATGCTCCAGCACCTGCAAATCAATGACTCCGTAGGCTTTGGAAATGCCCGTCTCATATACAAAGCTGCGGATCGCTTCCGGCGTGTAGCCGCGACGACGTAAACCGGAAATCGTCGGCATACGCGGATCATCCCAGCCGTCTACATGCTTCTCATCGACCAGAAGCTTGAGCTTGCGTTTGCTGGTTACGGTTTGAGCCAGGTTCAGCCGTCCAAATTCGTATTGGTGCGGTACCTTTTCCATCTCGCATTCAGCTATAACCCAATCGTACAGCGGCCGCTGGTCCTCAAACTCCAGCGAACAGAGCGAGTGTGTTACACCCTCGAGGGCATCCTCCAGCGGATGAGCGTAGGAATACATCGGGTAAATGCACCATTTATCACCCGTGTTGTGATGCTCGGTACGCGAAATACGGTAAATTACCGGATCACGTAAATTAATGTTTCCCGAAGCCATATCAATTTTGGCACGCAGTACCTTTTCACCATTTTGATATTTGCCTGCACGCATCTCTTCAAACAGCTTCAGATTGTCTTCCACACTGCGATCCCGATAAGGGCTATTTTGCCCCGGCTCGGTCAGTGTGCCACGAGTTTCACGGATTTGGTCCGCGCTTTGATCATCTACGTAAGCTTTACCCTTTTGGATCAGCAGAACGGCGCGCTTGTACATTTCGTCAAAATAGTTGGAGGCAAAATGTTTTTCCTCCCATTCGTAACCGAGCCACTTCACGTCCTCCTGAATGGAGTTTACGTATTCCGTGTCTTCCTTCGCCGGATTCGTATCGTCAAAACGCAGGTTGGTGCGTCCTCCGAATTCATCTCCCAACGCGAAATTAATCCAGATGGCTTTGGCATGTCCAATGTGTAAATATCCGTTCGGCTCCGGCGGAAAGCGTGTAACAACTTCCTTTACCTTACCCGTACGTAAGTCCTCTTCAATGACACTCTTAATAAAATTGGGGGGAGTGATCGGCTTCTCCACGCTAATCAACCTTTCTTCCGTGTAATCTGTACAAAATCTATTCCCTTAAATATACCCTTTCACACCGCATAACTCAATAAAATGAAAAACCTTATGTACTTTTCATTCAAAAAAGTAACAAGTTATGAAAAAGAGTTAACATTTCTGACAAATAAATTCGCTATAGTGTATATATCTTTTAT
This sequence comes from Paenibacillus maysiensis, assembly GCF_000520815.1. Lineage (GTDB taxonomy): Bacteria > Bacillota > Bacilli > Paenibacillales > Paenibacillaceae > Paenibacillus > Paenibacillus maysiensis. The sequence goes on from NZ_ASRY01000233.1 coordinate 11,544, forward strand.
TTTACCCGGAAAAGGAGAACCCGTCCGTGTTTAAGCTACTCATCGTGTTCCTGCTGTCCATGCTGTTATCCTCCTCCGGTATGATTTCCGGTCATCCTTCACCAAACCCGGTGCCTGAATCCATACAATCCCGTCCTTTAGCCGTCGCTCCTGAAGACTCATCCATCAAATTGTATGTTATGGAGCCTTCCCAGGGACTATTCCGTACAGCTACGCTGGAAATCGGCCAGCAGCACCGTGCATTCGCATGGTCAGGCTCGGCAGATATCGCCACCGCACCGCAGTTGTACTATAGGGATGTAAACGGCGATGGTGTTCGCGAAGCAGTGGTCATACTGACCCTTGCCTCAGGCACAGGTGTCGAATTGCAGGAACTTCATATCGTCAACGCCCAGACCATGGACGAGTATCCGGTTGAATCGGCGGCAGATGCTGTGTCCCGGCGTGTTCACAGCAGTGTGGAACTGCGTGACCACAACCAACAGGTGCATATTGCAGTCACGATTGATGGCATCACACACACGCTCGACCCAAAAGCATCGGCGTTTTACGATGATCCAGCCCATTTTACAGACCGCCTTGATTTCAGCTCTGTCGTCATGTATGACGCCGAACAACGTCCTCTGCACGCCACCGTATCCGGCAGCGTATCCCCAACCGAATTTGTAGGGGATTTGGAGCTGAAGTATGTATATGAGCATGGCCGGTTCCGAGTGGGACCTATTGAGTTTGCAGCTTCCTCTCCGTTTTGACGACTCTCTCAGAATAAGGTAGCATGGGATTAAATGCTAGACTGGCTGGTTTAGCGATTTTCCGAGTGAAAGAGGGGATCAATCATGTTTACATACGCGTTGGACGAACGCACAGTCCTTCGTCCGCTCACCAAAGAGCATGTGCAGCCTCTGTTTGAGCTGATCGAAATGTCCCGTGACCGCCTGCGTCAGTGGCTTCCATGGGTGGATTCCACCACGGAAATCAGCCACACAGAGCAGTTCGTGCAGAGCGCCTTGAAGCAGACCGCAGAGAACGGGAGCGTGACCGCTGGAATCTGGCTGGATAACGAGCTGGCTGGCATTATCAGCTACCATGAAATCAATTGGACTCACCGTTCGGTCAGTATTGGATACTGGCTTGGACACGGTTACGAAGGACAAGGTCTCATGACCAGCGCATGCCGCGTATTCATCGAATATGCGCTGATAGAGTTGGACCTGCACCGGATCGAAATCCGTTGCGCCACCACCAACCGCCGTAGCCGGGGTATTCCGGAACGTCTGGGCTTCGTGCTCGAAGGCATTATCCGCGAAGCGGAACTGCTGCCCGACGGCTATATGAACCATGCTGTGTACGGCATGCTCCAGAGCGAGTGGAAACAGCTTCGGTAACCTTGCACCATAAAACAGCGCCGCAGCCCGTTTAGGGTCTGCGGCGCTGTTCCTTATGAACGGCTTATAGAAGGCTTATAAGAAGCTGATTACGCTGTAGAATCCATGTCTATTTCAAGAAAGCGGCCATTAACACATCGTCCACGAATTGGCCCGCTATGTAAAACTCCTCATGCAAACGTCCTTCAATCGAGAATCCGCATTTTTCATAAAACATAAGGGCCTCCATGTTGCACGAGAGTACCCGCAAGCTTAATTTACGAATGCCCTCAGCGGCTGCAATATCCTTCATGGCACTCATAAGCGCTGTCCCAATACCTTTGCGGTGATAGGCTGGGTGCACGGCTATATTTATTTCCAACACATGACAATTACTTGCCAACAGCGTTGGAGAACGAAATCCGATATAACCGCAGAGCACTCCCTGTTCGATAGCGACCAGTTGAGAGCCCGGAGGCGTATTGCGCAAAAACTCCCCACGCGACTTCCATGACAGCGAGGCGGGGGCCGTTCGTTCATTCCATACCAATTCATCCAGCGCAATCAGATCAGGAGCATCCTTCATCTCCGAATGACGAATCGTCAGGGGTTGACTTGTAAGCAATTTCTTTCAATCCTTCCTGTGAAGGCGTTCCTGAAGTATAGGCAGCAACCATTCGTCATTTATTGTACCATAATCACGGGCTCGTCACAGTCTTTATTAGGACTTAAGAACTGGAAACGTCTGCCTACGTAGTAGTCTCAAAAGCATCCTCTTCACAGCGGGAACGGTTCAATCCGCTATGCAGAACAAAGAACAGGATGGACAAAACCGCCACGCCCGCTGCCAGCCAAAGTGTGGGTGGAAGGCCTCCGCCATCATATAGCCTCCCCATAATATAAGGCCCCATCACCCGTCCGGCAGCGCCAATCCCCCCGACTAACCCGATGTAAAAGGGTGCTCCCCGACCTCCGTGGACGGACAAAAATGCCGGAACCGCTGGTGCGATCAGCATCTCTCCCAGGGTTGCCAAAACCATGGCGAATATCATCCCCGTATAGTTCTGTGTGCCTAGCATGACGATATAGGCTACCAAATAAAATCCTCCGGCCCACGTCATTTGAGCCGAAGCATGCCGGGCATAAAGACGCTTGAGCCAGAAAATAATCGGCTGTGCAGCAAAAATAAGCACACCGTTCAGTGTCCATAGTAGCCCGTACATCGTTTTAGGCAAGCCCTGCTCGATAATATACGGGGACACTCCCGTATTCCAGATCGAATTACCGAACCATAAAAAGAGCGAGCCCAATCCGACGAAGAGATACAGCCTGGTATCACGGAAGAGCAGCCGTGCTGGTATTTCCTCTGTTCTTTTCTTCAAGGACTTGTTAAGCTGAACTTCCCCCTCTTCCCGATCTACCCTGCTCAGATAGGACCAGAAAAATCCGGCAAATACCGCAGAGGTAATCCCGTTCATGACAAAGCTGAGCTGATAGGAGAAATCGGCCAGAACGCCGCTCAGTCCCGTTCCCAACGCCACCCCTATATTATTGGCAACATAGATAATGTTGAACAGCTCTCCACGGCGGTCAGCAAAGCGAAAACCTACAAATGCCTGAATCGCGGGCACAGATACGACATTAAAAAAGCCGATAAAGCCCATCATAATAACAAACGCAATCCAGTGACCGCTGGTAAACGGAAGCGCGAGAAGTCCCAACGCGTTCATTGTCAGCGAGCCGACAATCAGTTTTTTGGCCCCAATACGGTGATAAAGGGCTCCTCCTAACACCTGACCAAAAATCCCGCCCAGAGACTGCACCAAAATCGCAATCCCCGCATCTCCCATACTGCGGTGCAGCTCGTCGAATACATACATGCTAACTAACGGCCATATTAGAGAGCTTCCGGCGGAATTAATCAGGCTGGCGACGAGAAACACTTTCACTTCCTTCGGATAAGAATCCAACCATTTCATATATTTTGTTTCTCCTTTAGCATCGGACACCATAACAACACATTATTTCATTGGCGCTTCACATTCACCACCGTTGAAAAGAAAGTAGCTCCCCGGCCCATATCCGATAACCGATCAGAGGTCAACGCATTAGCACGCTGTCTGCGTCCTTTACCTTCCCACCATAACCCTTGGCTAATTACTGTACCGGGCAGCATCAGACCCGTGACTTTGGCTTTCAGCTCATACGTTCCCCGGTCGTTCCATACCGTAACCGGATCACCGTCCGCGATGTCTCTTGCTTGAGCATCCTCCGGATGAATTTGCAGCAAAGGCTCCCGTTCCAGCCGTTGATGCTTGGGTAAATTTGCAAACGTGGAATTCAGAAAATTATGATTCGGTGGCGAAATAAACATCAGCGGAAACCGCGCGTCCGCTTGCGGTCGATGCTCTCCGTCATATCCTTCAATCAGCGGCACATACGAAGGCATCGCGGGTAGACCCGCTTGCTTCATCTTTTCTGAATACAGCTCAATCTTGCCCGAAGGCGTAGTCAGACGATCCAGATAGGTAGCCTTCGGCGTCATGTCCAGTTTGACAAAAGGTGACTTTTTCAAGGCTTCCAAAGTCACACCGTTGAGATAAGGATTTGTCGGGTTATCAAGTGCACCCGCGATCATGTCCTCTTCACTTTCCGTGAAAGCAGCCTCGTCAAAGCCCATAGCCTGTCCGAGCAGGCTAAACAGCTCATAGTTGCTTTTGCTTTCCCCAAGTGGAGCAATGACCGGCTCCTGCATCTGGATATAATGATGCCAATACGATTTATACAGGTCTGTGCCTTCAAAAGAAGACGCCGCAGGCAGTACAATATCTGCATAGCGGGCCGTATCGGTAAGGAACAGGTCGTGAACGACCGTGAACAGATCCTCCCGTTCAAACCCCTGCGTCACCCGATCGGCATCCGGTGCTACGATAACCGGATTGCTGCAGTACACGAACAGCGCCTTGATCGGCTCGTCCTTCTGTAGCAGCGCTTTGCCGATTTGGTTCATGTTGATCACCCGGGCATCCGGGTTCTTACGCAGATCAGGACGTGCCAGATTGACGCCGTTGAGTTTGCCGTAAGCGCCGTTGGAACGCGATGCTCCCCCGCCGTGCTTCAGCCATTGCCCGGTGAGCGCAGGCAAGCATGTAACAGCGCGTACATTCATACCGCCATTATCGTGATGCTGAAGTCCGTTGCCAATGTTGATATACGCCGCTCGCGCCTGCCCGTACATCTCTGCCAGGCGGATAATATCTGCTTCCGGCACGCCTGTAATGCGTGAGACCCGCTGCGGGGTATATGCCTTCACATGCTCACGCAGTTCCTCATGACCGACCGTATAGCGACGCAAAAATTCATCGTCCGTCAGCCCTTGCTGGAACAGTACGTGCATGACACCCAGCGCGAGCGCGGTATCTGTTCCCGGGTATAGCGGAATGAACCAATCCGCCCATTGCGCTGTCCGGTTACGGTGAACATCAATGACAATTACCTTGGCACCTTTTTTACGTGCCTTCTCAGCCAATACCACCTGATGCATATTGGTGCTGATGACATTTCCTCCCCATACAATAATGAGGTCAGCATCCTCTGTATCCTCCGGACTGGTGCCGCCCTTAAAACCCATGACGGATGCCCAGCCTTCATTCCCAGCCACGCTGCAAATCGTCTGGTCCAGTTGGCTTGAACCCAGCGCATTAAAAAAACGGCGATCCATCCCATCCACACTCAACACGCCCATATTGCCATAATAGCTGTAGGGGAGAATAGATTCCGGGCCGTCCGTGCGAATCAGTTCCTTGAAGCGGCCTGTAATGGTATCGACTGCCTCCTCCCAGCTAATTCGTTCGAACTTCCCTTGCCCCTTGGGACCTACACGCTTTAACGGATAGAGCAGCCGTTCGGGGTCATACACTCGCTCCGTCATATTGCGAACTTTGTTGCAAATGGCCCCTTTTGTAATGGGATGATCCGGATTACCGGTCACCTTGACGATCTTTCCGTCTTCCTTGTGGAGCAGGAGCCCGCACGTATCCGGGCAATCCAGCGGACATACAGCCGGAAAAACACCGTCCGTACGCTCCGTCATTTGCTGCCCTCTTTGCAAGTCTTGCTGAAGCACAGCCTCAGGAGGCGCGCTGTTACGATGATCCATGTTGTTGATGCTCCTTTCCGTTACTGTTTCCAAAAATTACACTGTTCTTATCATATATACAGCTATGTCCTATGGCAAGAGAAGGATTTTGCCGACCCAAATCCATCCAAAAAGATCAAAAAATCCGCTTGCTGCTCACAGCAAAACGGATTTCTAATATTCTATATTATATTTTGATCATACCTGTTTCATTATTGAATACCAAGGGTAAAAGAGATCAAGGCATTATGGACGAGAGCACACTCATCCTCCATGCCAAATCATGGACCACTCCCAAAAAAATCCGCCATGACAGGTTTCGTTCCCCCGGACCTGCCATGGCGGATTTGCTTTATTCCCATTTCCCAGGCCCAGCTTAATCAGGCATGGTCACTCAACGGAGTTGTTGCAGTAGACGAGGGTGCCTGAGATGATTCATTCACAGGATGCACAGCGGTATGAGGCTTTTTCAAATATGCCAACCAGTAAGCCCCAGCTACAAATAGGCTTCCTCCCACCAAATTCCCCAGCCAAACCGGAATGAAGTTCATAATATAATCTGTCCATGAAAAATGACCTGCGAAAATAGCCGCCGGAATAAGAAACATATTAGCTACAACGTGCTGGAATCCGATAGCTACAAAGGACATTGTCGGGAACCAGATCCCTATAATTTTGCCGCCGATCGAATCCGTACTATATGCCAACCATACAGCCAGCGCTACCAGCCAGTTACATCCAATACCGGATATAAACGATTGCAAAAAGCTTTCATGCAGCTTGTGTCCCGCCATATCCACCACTTTGTCCAAATAAGGTCCTGTCTCGGTTAGACCCAGCACATGACCAAAGAAAAAGGCAACAAACAACGAACCCGCAAAATTACTAAGCGTAATAATCGCCAAATTACGAAACATCGCCCCGGTCTTGATCCGTCCTGCCCATCTCGCCAAAGGTACAGCCATCATATTACCGGTCAGCAATTCTCCGCCGCCGGTCAATACCAATATCAGACCTACAGGGAATACGGCTGCTCCAATAAAGGTAGCGATGCTTCCCCATTCTTTGGGTGCGCTTGCGATAACACGTATATCCAGCAAAAACCCAAGCGCAATAAATGCACCTGCCAAAAATCCCAATACCACCGCCACAGTCCATGGATTGTTCGCTTTGGCCACTCCTGTTTCCACCGTTTTTTCAGCAATCTGCCCCGGTTTATAACTTGCCATATATTCCGCTCCTTTAACATCTTTTCACTCGAATATTCTCTCTCATATTTTATTTAAAATCAGTGATTTTGTTTGTGAAAAAAATCACTTTATTGAATATTAAAAAACAGCCCTTGGGTAAAGGACTGTTTTTCATGTATTCTTACGTCTGCTGCGCTACTATGCGCTTTACATTTAGTTGTATTCTTCCTTTTCAACTGCTCTCAAGAACCAAATAACTCCACCGATGCCTATCAACGCCACGACTACAAGAAAAAGGATATAAAACAAACCCATAAGCTACTTACCCCCTAATCCTTATGCTACTCTATATTGTACTATAAGGATTCGTCCATACGTCTCAGATTGTTGACAAACTTATGAACAATATCACAGACAAAATGAATTATACGGTAACTGGCTTCCGTTCAGACATTGGCGGCAAGGCTTGCAAACCGGCTGCATTCAGGAAATTCCAAGGCTTGTTATAATGCGGCTGGAAGAAGAAATCGACAAAGGCCAGTTGATCAATGGTCATATGATTTTGAATGGCTACGGATAGCGTGTTAATGGATTGCGTCAAATCCACCTTCGACATAATTTGTGCCCCAACAATTCTTCGTGTCTCCTGCTCATATACCACTTTCAGCAGTACCTTTTCGGAGGTTGGCATAAATTCAGGTCGGTAGCTGTCCTCAATGGTGACAGCCTCTACAGCTATACCTTCGTCCGCTGCTGCCGCTTCCGTCATACCTGTTCCTGCAATATTATCTTCATAAATTTTAATACCCGAGGTTCCCTGTGTTCCCATATAGGCAATGGTCGGTTGTACCAAATTGCGTGCCACCAGCGTGCCCATACGAACAGCATTGGTTGCCAATGGAATATAAGCTGTTTTACCTGTCGGATTGTAGCGGATTGCACAGCTATCGCCTGCTGCAAATACGTCCGGGCAACTGCTTTGCATATAATTGTCCACAATGATCGCGCCGTTGGGCAGCATGTCTACCTGACCTTTAAGCAGATCCGTTTGAGGACGGAAGCCAATACAGAGAATAACAAGCTCTGTTTCATGTTCTCCTTTAGATGTCACCACTTTATTCACCTTACCGTTACTTCCTTCAAAACGGCTCACTGTTTCTCCCAGCACCAGCTTGATGCCATGCTTTTTCAGGGAATTTTCAATCCGGTCTGTATATTCCGGGTCCAAATATTTATTCAAAATACGATCAGCGCTGTCGATCAGCGTTACGTTCTTGCCGTTCATTTGAAAAGCTTCCACCAGCTCAACACCGATATATCCGGCACCGACAACCGTAATGTTCTGTACATGCTTGGCTTTCTCAATGATGTCATTGGAATGATTATAGTTTTTGCAGAGCAAGATATGATCAAGCTCAATACCTTCCAGCTTCGGAATAATAGGCCACGAGCCCGTAGTTACAATTAATTTATCAAAGGTGTCCGTAAATTCTTCTCCTGTTTGGAGATTGCGTGCTTGTAGCGTTTTGCCTGCTGTATCGACATCCGTTACCTCATGAAGCATCTTGGTCACGACACCCAGCCCAGCCAGTTCATTCGGGGAAGAATAAAACAATCCGTGCGGATCTTTGACGACACCACCTACGTACAGTGCAATACCACAAGATAAAAACGAAATATTGTCATTACGCTCGTAAACGGTAATTTCGGCATCTGGATAACATTTGGCTGTGTTGACGATGGCTGCCGTACCTGCGTGTGTACATCCGATAACTGCTACTTTCATGTTGAATTCCTCCTTGGTGTGTGGACATACCATGTATAATAATTGTGAATTGTTTCACGTAACTGCGCTGTTGATTGTGATTTATTTCACTTCATGTGCTTATTATAATGTGACATTTTTCACATTGCAATAGCTTTCTATGATATTCACAATTTGTCCACATTTTCAAAGTCAGGAAGATACACAGTCAGCCATTTGCTGAAACGACTCTTTCCTTCATTCAGTTTTTCCTGTGGGGGGCTTGATTATGCCTTTTATCAGGCTTCCAAATGCTACTGCAACGATCAACCGAATGTGAAATGCAGACAACAAAAAAGGCCGAACCCCGGAAAAACACCGGAAATTCAACCTGATCTAAACGTATATTTCTGATAAAGCAGAAGCTATTATAGCAATTGCTCGATGGCCGCTTTCATCGCCTCTGGCGATTCCTTGGGTTCAAAGCGATTCACAGGCACACCTTCACGATTCACAATAAATTTCGTAAAATTCCATTGAATCGTACCGTCTTCCTGCTCTCCAGGCTGCTGCTTTTTCAAATATTCAAACAGAGGTGCTGTATCCGGGCCGTTAACGTCCACTTTAGCGAATACCGGGAAATTAACCCCGTAATTCAGTTGGCAAAATTCAGCCGCTTCCTCGCTGCTGCCCGGCTCCTGACCGCCGAATTGGTTACAAGGAAAGCCTAATACAACCAGTCCCCGATCCTTATATTCATCATATAGCTTTTGCAAATCCCCATATTGCGGGGTAAGTCCGCATTTGCTTGCGGTATTTGCGATGACCAGCACCTTACCGGTGTAGGTATCCAGAGGAACCTCCTGATTCGCTGGTGTTACGGCATGATGTGAATAGACAGACATATAGCATCCTCCTTTGTTTCGCTTAATTTAAGTTTCATCACCCATTTTACCCAAAAGGAAACGGACATGCCAACATCCCTCGATACTTTAGCGAGACACCGCCACTTCGAGTCTGCGTTCTTCACGTTCTGATGCGGACATCCTTGGACACGCAAAACAATACCGCTGGCCTCCACCTGTCTTGTAATATTGGCAGCAGGACGGTTTCATATATGCCTTCTCACCGGGACGGTAAGGGTTATCCAGCTCAACAAGACGAACCGTAAACGGGTTTCTTTTACGCCCGAATACCTCTCCCTCCAGTTCCCGCGTCACATAATAATAATCTTGTTCAAAATGCTCCACATCCTGTGGATCAGTCAGCGATGGCTGGACTCTGTCCTTAAAATACAGCAAAGTCAGCGGAAATTGTCCCCACATCTGTCCAACAGATGCGCCTCCAGCCGCAGCCATCGCCTCCAGTATCGGTCTGATCTGCAAGCTGTAAAAGTCACGCAACGCCTGTTGCGCCTGCCCGGATGAATGATGCTCGTCCTGCCTGATGTTGTCCAGCTCAGTTGTATCGATGACCTGAAGGCTGATGGCGGGATATTTCCCTTGATAACAAATATGAAATCTGAGATTGGAAACCGACAGATCGAGACGGCGTTCACACAAAGACACCATAAAATGCTGAGCAAACACAAGACCACGCAACTGGTTCACAAAATAAACGGCTGCGGTCAAGCCGTCTTCCGCACGCAACAATTCACCATAATACTGCATCACAGAGCCAAGCTTATCCGGTTCAAGCCATTCTGCTACAGGCCCGGAGTATACCGCATCTTCTGGTGTGTCTGTCACTATTCGCGCCAATTGCTCAAGCTGATCATAATCCAGTGGTTTCATTAGGTCTCCTTTATCCTCTTGCCGCTACCTGTGGTCTGGCTTCACGCCGCTCGGAAACGGAGCCTACTAATTGATTCTCTTCCAGATTGAATCCCTTTACGGCTTGGCTTACCGCTGGTTGTCCGGCCAAAGCATATGGAAGACACAGCGGTACACCGGTGCGAGGATCTGTTACGATATCCGCTTCAATACCGAACACCTCGCGCAGCACGTCAGGGGACATGACCTCGTTTGGCGTTCCTACAGCCTTGGCCTTCCCTTTTTTGATCGCGATCATATGCTGGGCGTACCGGGCTGCATGGTTCAAATCATGCACGACCATGACAATGGTACGTTCGGCCGAAGTGTTCAAATACTCTAGCAAATGCAGCACTTCCAGTTGATGCGCCATATCCAAAAAGGTAGTCGGCTCATCCAAAAACAAAATATCCGTATCCTGCGCAAGCGCCATGGCAATCCATGCACGCTGGCGCTGCCCGCCAGAAAGCTGGTCGATCGGGCGGTCGTGGAACTCGCTCATTCCTGTCACCTGAATGGCCCACTCTACCATTTTGCGATCATCTGCTTTCATGGAGCCAAAGCCTTTTTGATAAGGAAAACGTCCGTAAGATACCAGTTCCGTCACAGTCAATCCTTCCGGTGCAGTCGGATTTTGCGGCAAAATAGCCAACTGCTTCGCTACCTCCCGGGTGGATTGCTTATGAATGGATTTACCATCGAGCAGAACGCTGCCGCCTTTAGGATTCATAATGCGAGCCATCGTCTTCAGAATGGTGGACTTGCCGGAGCCATTTGCACCCACCAATGCTGTGATCTTCCCTTGCGGTATTTCAACGTTCAGATCCTCCACAATCAACCGATCTTCATAAGCAATATCCAGATTAGCCGTTTTCAGACGAAACATTCGGAATCATTCCTTTCCCTTATCTAATATATAGTCACGGGCTTAACGCACGATATTCATCAAAACTTCATTCTATCTTTATATAATAAAGATATTGATAATCATTATCAAGTATTGATTGGCATATTTCCTTAGCATAGGAATCATTTCACGGAAAATGACCCTAAAAAAGCAAGTCTTGGGTGGTATCTTTATAGAAAAAACCAAGAAAGAACGCTCCCGTTTAGCCCGAGTGTGCCTTCTTTGTTTTGACATGTTGAGCGTTTAAAGGTCAGTACGACAAATCGCTCGTAAAGGGGTTCGATAACACGAACTTGACAGTTCTCTATGGTGCCCCTGACTACCCTTTTGAGAATTTCCGGCATAGAAAAAGAGCCGTGCTGATCACAACGGCTCCCCTTACTTTATTTTTAAATCTTTTGTTTATCGATTCCAAAAGCTACTCCGACAGGTTTATACACCATCACATAGCCTAAGAACGGATCACCAAATATACTCTGATCATAGACTCCTAATCTATGTTTCTCATAGCGTGGATAAGCTTTAACAACCCATTTTTGTCCTTTTGGAACATTTACCGTGTATTCATCAGATATACTGAATCCCTTACTCAAACTAAATCCCATACTAGCTTCTATTGCTTCGGCAGAACCCGAAATCGATCCCTCTACTTGTGCTGTAATTGAAGATGATACTGTAATCTTTCCGCTACCTTCATAATATGTGCTCACACGAAGTGCATTGTTTGTATCAACCCATTAGCCTTTGTTTTCATTGGTTTTAACGATCGGACCAATCCCCCATGACTGTGGACTAACGACACCTTTATTACCTTTTTATTGGCTAAACTATCATAATTGACATAATAGTAATAAACATCCTCCCCAACATTGCTAGCTGAATCTGTATATTTGTCCATGTGTAGATGTTATTTCATCCGTTTTCTCCCATTTGCCTGTTTCAGATTGTATTGTAGAAGATAACGGACTTGGTGCTTCATTTGCAGAAGCAAGGGCGCCGTATGGAAGTAACAAAGCAGTCATTGCTGCCAATATTGTGGTTTTCGTCATTACTTTGAATGGTCTCATAATTATTTAAATTCTCCTTTTCCAAAATAATTTAGGGTGGTTATCGTCATGAGTAAATTTGAAAAAAAACTAATTAAGTATTTGTCTTACGGATTTATGATTGGCATATATTATTCCTTCATCAAAGGCCCAACACAGTCCTCTACCGTTAGTGGTGTGACTAGGTTCTTCACTTTGCCTGCATCTGATTTTATTTTCAGTGCATTATCAACCTCATTTCTAGTAAGTCTTATTTTTGGAATATTGTATTTTTTAGTGTTTATGGCCAATAGAAGGAATAAATAAATTTACCTCTATATTCCTAACTTATGAATTTTTATTTTAGTCATTTTTTTACAAGGATATTTTGGAATGAAAAGGAGCCTTGCTGACCACGACGGCTCCTTTTTTACTCTATCTTCACCAAATTATGTACATCGTCATGGACATCCCGTCCGCTTGTAACAAAAAGAAAAAACTGCCCCTAGTAGTTTAAAAACTACTTAAGTGACAGTTCCTTCTGAGTTTCCCTAAATCACATCAAGACTGTGCAGAACGCAGTCCGAATGCTTCAGCCATAAGACGTATGGATTTCATTTTGGCGTCAAAGTCATGAATAATACTTGCGACCATGATTTCCTGTGTATGATAAGCCTCACTCAATTGCTCAATTTGGTGCTTTACCTGCTCAGGCGAGCCAACCACCATGCGCTTGCGATTCTCACGGATGCGCATCCGATCATATGGCGTATAAGGATACGCCAATGCCTTTTCTACGGAAGGTGTGCCAGCGGAGCGCATTCCCTGCTCCAGTAACACCAGAGACAAGTCCATGCTGGAAGCCAGGCGGTTCGCTTCTTCCTCGGTATCCGCACAGATAGCAAATACGGCAACAAGTGAACGCGGACGATCACTATGCTGCGAGGGCTTAAAATGCTCCTGATACTCCTTCATAGCCTTTGTGCCACCTGCGCCGTTGATGAACTGTGCGAATGCAAAACCCACGCCGCGTTCGGCTGCAAGCTCTGCACTGTCGCCACTGGAGCCGAGCAGCCACATTTCCGGCACGGTTTCTACGAGCGGCATCGCCTGTAACGAGCCAAAGCGATGCTCACTGCCTGTACTGTCATGCAGATAGGCCAGCAGATCATCCAGTTGCTCGGGGTACAGATCAACCCCGCCCCTGACTTTGCCCTCCTGCAAGGCTCTGGTGGCGGTTCGCATTCCTCCCGGCGCCCGTCCCAAACCCAAATCCATACGCCCCGGATATAACCCTTCCAGCACACGAAAGTTTTCCGCTACTTTATAAGCGCTGTAATGCGGCAGCATCACACCGCCCGAGCCGACGCGAATGGTCGATGTACGAGCCGCCAGATGCGAAATTAATACCTCCGGGCTGGAGCCTGCAAGATTGGAGACAGAATGATGCTCCGACACCCAGAAACGGCGATAACCCAAGCGTTCCGCCTCTATAGCAAGTTCGGCAGTCTTGTGTAACGCTTGCGCATGCGTCATGCCTTCCGATACCGGAGATTGGTCAAGAATGCTGAGTTGTATCATAAAAGTCTGACCTTTCTGTTTTGGGATAAGAATAGGTATTAATTATAGCACGTAAAGCCACAGTTACCCAAGAGGTGCCTTGATCGACCGGAAAGCTCTATTTTTTGTAGAGACTCTCTCTGGCTTTATCTGCTTCATAGAGGTGTGAACGTATCTTAAAGAAACTAAACAGATGTGTGACGATAACCTTCAATACAGCATAGCCCGGAACCGCCAGTATAATCCCTACCACTCCAAACAGATTGCCCGCCGTCAGAATGACAAAGATAATCGTGATCGGATGCACCCGGAGAGACTTGCCCATAATTTGCGGAGAAATAAATTTACCCTCAATGAGCTGTACGACTGTCCATACGATGACCATTTTGAGCAGCATAACCGGAGATGTTACCAAAGCTACAATTAATGCAGGCGTAATGGCAATCACGGGTCCCAAATAAGGAACAACGCTCGTAAAGGACGCAATGACGGCAAGCGTCAGAGAATAGTCCAGTCCGATGATCAAGTAGCCGATATACAGCAGAAACCCAATACAGAAGCTGACAATAATCTGCCCCCGGATATACGAGCTGACCTGATGATTCATTTCGGTCATAATGCGATCAGTCTCTTTACGAAACATAGGCGGGAACATCCTCAGGACCGACTGTGGCAGCTTGTGTCCATCCTTCAGCAGGTAGAACAGAATAAATGGAACCGTAGCGATCGCAAGCACCGTTTCTGTGACTACACCCAATAAGCTTCCCAAACCTGCCCAGGCATTATTAATGAAGGCAGATAGCTTTTCAGAAGCCTTGGAGGCCAGCTCCGACGGATTGATTTGAATCGTGTTTTGGAACTGGTTCACAAAGTCACTGCCAATTAATTTCTCAAACTGTTGTTGTACTTGCTCGCTATATGCAGGCACATTTTGAATCAACCCCTGAATCTGATCGCGGATCACAGGCACTACCGATGTAATCACGATGGTAATGATCCCTATGATAAGCAAATACAGCACAATAATGGAGTAGATCCGTTTGACCTTGTTGCGCTCCAGCACATCAACCAGCGGATTGAACAGATAGTACAAAACACCGGACAAAATGACAGGGAGAATGATCGTTTTCAGCAGCACAATAACGGGGGTAAATATGTACGAAATTTTGGTGAGCACCAATACATTTAAACCGATGAGCAGCAGTACCAACAGGAATAACACAAACTTGTTGTTCAGAAAAAACTTTTTGAATCGGTCTTTCCATGCCGGAGTTGTTTCCACATGACATTCCCCTTCTCTTTAAGCAAATGAGTTAATGATCCTTCATATTGCTAAGATATAATTTTAGATCAAAATATACAAGGTTATACCCGAATAACACAAAAGCAAACAAAGTTGCACGACAACATACACACTTTGCTTGCTTGGAATGTTATGGAGTGTCAGTTGTCTCTCGCACCAGCTCATTCGGTGGAATTTGCTGTTTCGCAATCGTCTTGACATCGATATTAAAGCCCAATGAAGCCAATTGCAGTATTTCTGTTGTGCTCAGGTTCGTTTCAATATAAGGAGAAATGCTGTTTAAAATACTTGGCAGCTTAAATTTCGACCTGACCGGAAGCGACCGAAATTTGATTTGTAAAATGATATCTGTCAATTCGCGTCGTCTGTTCAGCTTATCACGATTGACCTGTGACTAATGGTAGTTTTCCTTGTCTGTCACGCTGTTATTCTTATGTTCTTGCGGTGCCAGATTAGCATTGTCAGGAGTGTCCGCGTACCATGGGTTAAGATGCACGAGCACCTCGTAAACCCTCGGTTCCTGCTTCATTACAGCCCCTTTGATCAGCCGGATAATATCATGTCCCTGCTGAATGGTCAGAAAGGCATCTACAGAAGCTCGGATATCCACAATAATGTAATGACCGTGCTCACGGGCACGGATGCGGTCAATTCGCTGAACCTCGGCTACGCTAAGAACTGCTTCGGTATAGCTTTCGATTTCCTCGGTTGCAATCGCCTTTTCCATTAGGATATCTATGGATTCACGGCCCATTTCCCACGCCAGCTTCAGAACCAGCAGTGCGACCACAAACCCGGCAATCGGGTCACCGTAGGATAAAATCGGAATGCTCCAGTGCTCCCCGATCAGGCCCAAACTGATACCCAGTACAGCAGCAGCGGAGGCATATACATCCGCCAGATGATCCTTGGCCGTAGCAATGAGACCCTGGCTATTGGCTGCCCTTCCGATACGGATCGTATATATATACAGCCATTGCTTCCAGAGCAGGGAGATGATCGCCGCCACCAATGCCAGTATATGCTCCTTCGGCATCGGTTCAAACAGCGCCATAATGGAATGGTAGCCAATAAATATGCCGGCTGCGAACAAAATGACCGCTACCACACTAGCTCCAATAACCTCTGCCTTGCCGTGACCATATGGATGATCCTCATCCGGCGGCAGACTCGATATACGCATCGCCCCCAGCGCCGTTGCCGAGGCGATTACATCCCCTGCGTTATGCACACCGTCAGCAACCAGCACCTTGCTGTTGAACATGACGCCTGTAATAATTTTAATGCCAGTTAATAGGATGTTGCTGATCAGGCTGATCCACGCTGACACCATAGCGCGTTTGCCCATATCCTGTTCCTGCATGATGTATAACCTCCGTATCTATCTTGAAAGCAACTGTTATCCCCAAGTTAATCGGTTACTTTCAAGGCAGCTATGCTACTGGTTTTCTTTGTTTGCTCAGCGCAGTAATGCTGCTTATGTCATCCTATGATGCTACCGCATCGGCGGCATGGGTGGAGATTACAATAGCCCCGGAAGATGAGCATCTCCGGGGCTATTACCATAACCATAGCTGAGCGTTCTATGAGAACGCTCTTGCTTTATCTGGACCGTCCGCGACGGCCTCCCTGTCCTTGAGCCCCGCGCGGTCCGCCCTTGGCCTGTCCACCGCGACCACCTTGGCCTCCGCGCGTGGAACCGCTGCTGCTGCGGTCATATCCGCCGCGTTCGCTGCTTTGCCCTGCGGAACGGCCTTGGCCTCCGCGCGCGGAGCCGCTGCTGCTGCGGTCATACTCGCCGCGTTCG
>NZ_ASRY01000234.1 GCF_000520815.1 Paenibacillus maysiensis
ATAACAACAAAAAACTTGTGTCTGATCGGAAACATTGAATTTGCATGTCGCCGGGATAAGACGTAATTTGAAGGCGAACAAGGTTTCCTGATAGGCACCAGACCATTTGCCGGGGACACGGTAGCGAAAGGACGGCGGATTTTGATGAAAAATTTCGTTATTCTGGGAGGCGGCTACGGTGGCCTTACCATTGCCAAGGAATTACTCAATAAATATATTCCCGATGATGTACAGGTTATTCTAGTGGATCGAATGCCCTTTCAGGGATTGAAAACAGAATACTACGCCCTCGCGGCGGGGACGGTATCTGATTTTGATTTACGGGTACATTTTCCCGATGAACAACGGCTCATTCGCAAATATGGGGAAGTTACTTCAATGGATCTGGAAAATAAAATCGTACATTTTCAGGATGGCGAGCCGTTGCCCTATGAGCAGCTTGTGATTGCACTGGGCTGTACGGACCGTTTTCACAATACACCGGGGGCTGAAGAACATAGCTGTACCATCCAGTCCTTTAACAATACACGTCAAACGTATCTGCGTCTGAATGAAATCAAGCCTTACGGACATGTGCATATTGTAGGCGGCGGTCTGAGCGGTGTTGAGATTGCGGCGGAATTGCGCGAAAGCCGCACGGATTTGAATATTACCATTATGGATCGGGGCGAGCGGGTGCTGTCAGCATTCCCGCAGCGTTTGTCTGCCTATGTGCATGCCTGGTTTAAGGAGCATCAAGTTGATGCGTTAAATCATGTGGGGGTTTCCCGCATTGAGCCGGGCGCTATTTACAACCATGATGAAGAAATTGTGACGGATGCGGTTGTATGGACTGCCGGGATTCAACCCGTGAAAATCGTGCAGGATTTAGCTGTGCCCAAAGATCCTCAGGGCCGCATTGTGCTAAATGAATATTACCAAATTCCGGATCATCCCGAGGTGTATGTAGTTGGAGACTGCGCCAGTCTCCCCTACTCCCCAAGTGCTCAGGCGGCCGAGGTGCAAGGTGAGCAGATTGCACACATTGTACACGACCTGTGGAAAGGCCACACGCCTCACCCGCATCCTTTGAAGCTGCGTGGCACATTGGGTGCGCTTGGCAAGAAGGCCGGATTCGGCTATGGTTTTATGGGCAGCACCTCGCTGCGTGGTCGTGTACCCCGCCTGCTCAAAAGCGGCGTGCTCTGGAAATCCAAACGTCATTTTGGCTAATCTGTTGTTACAACACACAAAGAAGACCTGCTCTGGGAGCGGGTCTTCTTTGTGTTAAACATGTATAGACGGTGCATATATCATAGACAGAACGAAGCAGGCTGACGAATGATTAACATCTTAGTCTAGATCAAGGTTATCCCACGCCTCGGCTTCTTTGATTTTGTTCATAATCACTTCGTACAGCAGCTCTGCTGAATCGGCAGATACAATCTCGCCGTTGACCATCGCATACGGCTCTGCGTTACACTGACCACAATTGCTGAGGCAGCCGTATTCAATGACGTCGTAATCCGGGTTTTGCTCCAGTCTGGACATAATTTCATCCGTGCCAAAATGCATATTGCTGGTGCAAAATTCAATGATGGGTCTTAACATTTTTTCACCTGCTTTGGTCGACGGGCATTTTAATTTGGCCCGCTTTGTAATATAATATATAAGGTATAGGAAAGGAGTTGAATTCTAATGAGCGAAACACAAAGCATTCCAATGTATGATGAAGTATCCGAAGTATTGGATAAGCTTCGTCCGTTCCTGCAACGCGATGGTGGCGACGTTGAACTGGTTGATGTAGAAGACGGCATCGTTAAGCTGAAGCTGGTAGGCGCTTGTGGCAGTTGCCCAAGTTCCACAATCACGCTGAAAGCAGGGATTGAACGCGCTCTTCTCGAAGAAGTCGACGGCGTCCAAGAAGTGGTACAAGTATTCTAATGCTTGATGCATAATGATCATGAGAGTCTTGACTTCGGTAACGAAGCTCAAGACTCTTTTTTTGTGTGACGGAGTCTATTGGATCTTAATCCCTTATATGGTCGGTCGAATCGGGTCAAGCCCTCCCGACACATCCATAATATTGCCTGTGATAAAATCCGAATCCTCATCACACAAATAAGCAATCACTCGCGCAATATCCTCTCCACTCCCCGGACGTCCACGCGGTGTCTCTTTATCCTGCAAGCCGATGACGTCGGCAATTGACTTTTCCTTGTTCGCACCCCGGATATCCCCGGGACAAATCATATTGACCGTGATACCATAAGGAGCTTCCTCCACAGCGAGTGACTTCGTAAAAGAAACCAGCCCCACCTTGGCGGCTGCGTACACGGCGCGATGCGGCCAAGCCCGTGCTTCTCCAGCATGACCAAAGCCAAAATGAATAATACGTCCCCATTGCTGGTTCCGCATATGAGGTAGTACCAGATGATCCAGCAGCATCGTACCGACCAGATTCCCCTGAATCATGGTATGAATCTCGGCTACACTGTAATCCGCAAACAAGCGGCGTTCCCGAATGAACGGTCCGGCGTTATTTACCATAATATCTACGCCGCCCAGCCGATCCTGTACTTCACCGATCAGCCTTGTAATATCTTCCTGAATCGAAATATCTCCTTGCAAAGACAGACAGCGTACTCCCTTGGCCTCAATCACCTGCCTAAGCTCTTCGGCCTCGGTGTGGCTATGCACATAATTCAGTGCAATGTCACAGCCTTCATCAGCCAGACGCAGAGCGGTCATTTTACCTAATCCTTTAGCACTGCCCGTTATAAGTGCGACTTTGTGTCTCAACAGTTTTCCTCCTCTTCACAGAGAACGGTCACCCCCAAGTATAAAATATTTAGGCTTCGCCTACAACTCCAAGCAAAAAAGAAACCCCAAATCCTCTTGTTCAAGAGATTTCGGGGTTGGGGTTCAACGCGTTCTCGTTCCCAGCTTAAAATGCAGGGATAATCGCGCCTTGGTATTTGTCTTCAATGAATTTTTTAGTTTCAGGGGATTGCAACGCTTTGATCAGCTTTTGAATCGCTTCGGAATCTTTATTATCCGGACGCGCTACCAGAATGTTAGCATATGGAGAATCTTTATCTTCCAACGCCAGTGCATCCTTTGTAGGGTTCAGCTTCGCTTCCAGAGCGTAGTTCGTGTTGATCAGTGCAATGTCCACTTCAGGCAACTGACGTGGCAGCATAGCCGCTTCCAGCTCCTTGAATTTCAGGTTTTTCGGGTTTTCTGTAATATCTTTTACGGTAGCTTCGATGTTGCTTGCGTCTTTCAGCTTGATCAGACCTTGTTTGGCCAACAACAACAATGCACGACCTCCATTGGTTGCATCGTTCGGGATGGCTACGGTAGCACCGTCCGGAATTTCATCAAGCTTTTTATATTTTTGGGAGTAGATACCGAATGGCTCCAGATGAACCGCGCCTACAGATACCAGGTCCATTTTGCGCTCTTTGTTCATAACATCCAGGTAAGGAACATGTTGATAGAAGTTAGCATCCAGTTGCTTGTCGAACAATTGTACGTTCGGTTGTACGTAGTCGTTAAACTGAACGACTTGAAGACGGATGCCCTCTTTTTCCAACTGAGGCTTGATCGCTTCCAAAATTTCCGCATGGGGCACAGGAGAAGCGCCAACTTTCAGCTCGACTTCACGTGGTGACCCGCCTGTGTTTTGGGTCGCATTGTTTGTATCGGATGTCGTGTTTTTTGTACCGCAAGCAGCCAGCACCGCAATTAATGTCAAGCTTAATACAGCCAATACCCATTTTTTCATGTGATTACCCCTCCAATAAATTGTAGTGTTCAGGATTCAGACGTCCTGATCAATAAGGATATCTATATGGTTCCTTATTTTCGAGTATAATGTCGCACCAGACGGTCACCCGCCATTTGCAGCAGTTGCACCAGTACGACCATTAGTACGACCGCAACGATCATTACAGCCGTTTCATAACGGTAGTATCCGTAGTTAATAGCTAGTGTACCCAGACCACCGCCCCCGATCATACCGGACATCGCTGTATAGGATACGAGCGTAACGACGGTAATCGTTAATGCAGCGAGCAGACCCGGCAGTGCCTCACGCAACAGCACCCGACGGATAATCTGCCCTGTAGAGGCGCCCATGGCTTGTGCAGCCTCGATGACACCCTTGTCCACTTCGCGCAATGACGTCTCCACGAGACGGGCGAAGAATGGCGCAGCACCAATGACCAGCGGCGGAATCGTACCCAGCACCCCCGTGGAAGTCCCCACCAGCGACCGTGTAAAAGGAATCAGTGCAACAATCAAAATAATAAACGGTACGGAACGCAAAATGTTTACGATAAAGGAAAGTACTACGTATATCACCTTCATCAGGCTCCATGAAGAACGGCTTGCCAGAAATAATAAAATCCCGAGAGGCAGACCAATAATAAGGGTGAACAACGCAGATGCACCGAGCATCTGAAGTGTCTCTAATGTAGAGTTACCTAGTTCTTCCCAACTCACTTGTGAAAAATCAAGTTCACTCATTGTCCGATCACCTCCACATCAAGTCCCTGACTGGACACTTCGCGCAGCGTATGCTCAATATCCTCCTGATTTCCTTCAAAACGGACGATAAGCTGTCCATACGGTACGTTTTTAATTGTGGAGATGGTTCCCTGCAAGATCGCAAAATCAACGCCGGTACTACGAGCCGTTCGCGACAGAATCGCATCGTATGTCTTGCTACCCAAAAATGAAATCCGTACAACATGCGCCGATTCGCCGCCTCCTGCTGCCGCAATCGCTGCTTGCAGCTCCTCGGGATGCTCAGACTCCCGCTGGATAAAGTCCTTGGTCACCTGATGCTGCGGCTTCAGGAATACTTCTGCCACCGGACCTTGCTCCACGATGTCGCCCTGATGAATGACGCCGACACGATCACAGATGCTTTGAATGACATGCATTTCATGCGTAATCAGCACGATGGTCAAATTAAAGCGCTGGTTAATGTCTAACAGCAATTTCAGGATGGACCCTGTCGTCTGCGGATCAAGCGCCGAAGTCGCCTCGTCGCACAGCAGTACATGAGGATCACTGGCAAGCGCTCGTGCAATACCTACCCGCTGCTTCTGTCCACCCGAGAGCTGTGACGGATATTTAGCGCTGTGTTCTTCCAGACCGACCAGTTCCAGCAATTCACGAACCTTCTGGTCCAGCTTCTCCTTCGGTGTATTTACCAAGCGCAACGGAAAGGCAATATTGTCATATACCGTCGCCGAGGATAACAAATTAAAATGCTGAAAGATCATTCCAATTTTACGACGCTGTTTCTGTAACTGGGATTGGCTTAACGTGGCGAGATTCACGCCATCTACCCATACCTCGCCCGAGGTTGGACGTTCCAATAAATTAATACAGCGGATCAGCGTACTCTTCCCCGCTCCGGAATGACCGATGACTCCAAATATTTGACCACGCTCTATGGAAAGATTCAAACCGGACAGCGCACTAACGCGTCGGCTGCCTTTGCCATAATGCTTGGTTAATTGCTTAAGCTCTATCAACGTGCTGCGACCCCCTTCATTCTTCCTTACCCTTTTAAGCGACGTTCATCTCTCAGGATTTATAAAATTCCTTCTCTAAAATTATACAAAAAGAGCCCCTTTCACAGAAATGAAAAGGGCCCCACCATGCGAACCTTTTCTTATCTGTCAAAACCGTTATAAGTCTAGCGGTTTTGTAGGAATTAGCACCATAATGTTCCATTCCGGTGTTTCACACCGGAAAAGAACGGGTTGCCGGGCTTCATCGGGCCAGTCCCTCCACCTCTCTGGATAAGAAAATATGTTAAACTCCAGCTTTAGCTGTCCGTTAAATTTGATATATAAAATCATAATTCAAGCATTTTCTGAAACTAGATTTCAGTATAGATAGTTTACATAGCTTTGTCAAAGGATATTTTCTCGCATAATTATGGATGAGCTTCCCGATTCTCCCACTGTTTTGCCGTATAATGAAAGGCAGTCGCCAGAGAACGGTTTACCATCTCCAGACCTTGCTTCAAATCCTCCAGGTGATGATCCAGATCCTCCAGTTGTATCTTGCCGTACAAAGCACGATGCCGCTGCCAGAGATCATCCTGCATTTCCGTATTCATATAGTGTATCTCCGTATTACGCCGCTTGCGCAGTCGGCTAATAGCATCGGTATATGAGTCCTTGATATCATTTAAGCTGTCCGTCATTTCAGGATGCATTTTCAAATATCTCAATTGCCGCAGCACGGTAAAATACGAATAATGTGCCTTGTACTGACCCGTTTTCAGATCATATAGATCGTTGAGCCAGTTCCCAAGCTTATCCAGAATGGAAAATACCCGCACAAACCCGTCTTTATAAAAGAAGACGTACAGCGCGTAATCCGATTTCTCATCCACGCTCATATCCTCGGCATATCCGGCTTTGACTTTCGTTCGGAAAAAGGCGGCAGCATGATGGCTCTGCTCCAGCTCATCCAGAGATGACATCAGGCCGCGTGTCAAAATATCCGCCTTGCGAAAATCATGAGTCGGATCTCCACTGGCCTGAATTTGCCGCTCCAGCAGTTTCAGCATGTCTGACATGCTATTCATAGCATCCAGCAGGCTGCCCTTGTTCACACGTGGCGGCTCGCCTAGCAACTTGCGTATCATGCTCACGCCTCCTTTTATGAATGTAAAATCCGGTTGTTGGGTTGGCTAGGGCGTCAAGCGAAATAACTCGTCCACCGTTGGTCTACAAGCTTAACAATATCCTCGCGCGGCAGCACTTCATCCGGGTAGCCCGGCTTCATACGCGCATCCACTACAATGGGCAGCTTATAGTTCAAATGATGCAAACGTACCTCGCTGTCTGCATACATATCCGTAGCCGGGTTA
This sequence comes from Paenibacillus maysiensis, assembly GCF_000520815.1. GTDB lineage: Bacteria > Bacillota > Bacilli > Paenibacillales > Paenibacillaceae > Paenibacillus > Paenibacillus maysiensis. The sequence continues at coordinate 6,884 of NZ_ASRY01000234.1, forward strand.
AACCGCGTAAACACCGTCCACAGGAATGATGCTTGTGAGCGAACGACTTCCTTGGCATCATCTACAATAAAGACAAGCGGCCATTCCTGCTCACCCGCAGACAAACGCTCCAGTACCCGCGCTGCCAGCTCAGGCTCCTGCTCAAAGGTCGCACCGGATACGACGAGACATCCTCCGCAATACGGCTCAATTTCGCGAATACCCGGCAGGTCGCCACCTTCATAGGCACGATGCAGTTCGCGTACAGGCTCACCTACACCCATCAGGATTGCTTTACTGCCGTGATTCAGCTTACGGCCCGTATAATCAAGTGTATCGTGAGACGTATGATTGAAAATAAATAAATCCGTCGCTGGATTAAATCTCTCCAGAATGGTTTCCAGTAGCAGGTTAAAATCAGATAAATCGATGACCCGATCCGTCAGCATCAGGAATTTGGTCAATGACAATTGGCCCTGTCCCAAAATGGTAAAACCTGATACCAGCGCTTCGCGGGAATAGCTTTCACGCACAACTGCCGCTGCCAATGCATGTACACCCGTTTCTGCGTAAGCCCACAGAGACTTAACGGAAGGCATCACAAGCGGATAAGCAGGTGACAACAGACGTTGTAAAAATTCACCGAGATAATAATCCTCCTGCCGTGGTTTACCTACAATGGTTGCTGGATAAATGGCATCCTTACGGTGGTACATATGCTTGACATGAAATACAGGGAAATCATGCTGCAAGGAATAGTAGCCAAAATGATCGCCAAACGGCCCTTCCGGACGACGTTCGTGAGGCGGCACATAACCGCTGATCGCAAATTCGGCCTCTGCCGGAATCCGGTGACCGCCGAGTGGGTCTTCTGTCATTGGCAGCTTGCCGCCCATAATGAGCGAGGCAAGCAGTAGCTCAGGCAGATTTTCCGGTGCCGGAGCAATTGCGGATGCAATCAGGGCTGGCGGCCCGCCGATAATAACGGTCGTAGGCAACGGCTCATTACGAAGCTCAGCTTCATGATAATGAAAGCCGCCGCCTTTATGGATTTGCCAGTGAATCCCGGTGGTCTGATCATCATAAATCTGGATGCGATACATGCCCAAATTATGATCCTTGGACTGACCCGGCTTCTCGGTATATACGAGCGGAAGCGTGATAAACGGCCCCCCGTCATCCTGCCAACTCGTCACTCTTGGAAGTGGAGCCAGCGGAGCATCCGTACGGCGAACTCCCAGTACAGGAGCCTCGCTATGGGATACCGTTTTCAGCCCTACTTTTAGCATGTCCTTAATCAGCCCACGTTCATTCCACAATGCCTTGGGGGTAGGTGGAAGCAATGTTTTGGTCGCCCCTACAATCGTATCCATCAGTTGTTCCGGACGAGGCCCAAAGGCCATATCCACACGACGGTTTGTGCCAAACAGATTACTGGCTACAGGGAACGGAGTACCTTTTACATTGGTGAACAGCAATGCCGGGCCTTCTTCCTCAATAACTCTCCGATGAATTTCGGCCAGCTCCAAATAAGGATCGACAGGTGCTTCTATAATTTGAAGATTATTTTCTTTACGTAGCGCTTCAATAAATTGGCGCAAATTCTGGTAGATCAACTGGACGATTCCTCCTAAGCAAATCAAGCCCTCGAGAAACTCGCGGGCCTGGTTTGTTTCTTATATGCTATTATACGTTCTCCAACGCCACTTGGGCAAAAATCCGCTCCACTATGATCTATGAAATGCTTAGGTACGTTGTGCTTGGGTCGGAACAAGCTTGCGGTCCGGTGACAATTGCCATACACGATAGCTCAGATAAGCCAAGATGGAGAACAACGATGCAATCACCAGCATATGTCCCAGCACGATAAACATGTAGATTTCAGGTCTGTTGACGTACAACAAGATAATTCCAATCACCACTTGAAGCAAGATTAACAAGACCGATACGACACCCAATATACGGATATCCCGGTGATTCGGGTGATAACGGTATGAGTAGTGACCCACAGCCAAGATAATGACGAACAGCAGACCAGCTGAAATCTGATGAAGCAGCAGCGGAGATATGAAGCCCCCAATATTTACAACCTTCTGGATGACCGAGTGACTAAGCAACGCCCCTGAATAGACAGCAATATAGGTATAAATCGTCGATAGCCATATAAAGTTACGAAAGCCCCGACTGACAGGCCCAGGAATCAGACGCGGGGTGTAGCGTGAATCCGCATGCTCCTGCCAGGCCCCCAGCGTCATCATGGTCGCACTGGCAAAAGCGATAAGCGCAAAGCCAAAATGCAGCCCCATGACTGCAGCAGATTGGGAAAAGATGACAGCCAGTGCCCCCATCGCTCCTTGTATGATGACAAACATTAACGTCAGCAACGAGAATAGCTGTAAATCCTTACGATGCTTCATAAACAGCAAAAAGCCAACAAAAGAGGCAATGGAGAGTATGCCAGCCATGGCACTAACAGAGCGGTGCGTAAACTCAATAACAGATGCGATCGTATGTGCCGGAACCAGCTTGCCGTTACAGAGCGGAAATTCACGTCCGCAGCCCAGCCCCGAATCCGTCCGCGTCACGACGCCTCCACCGAAGGTAGCCAGAAACATGACAATACATGTTACGAGTGCAAGCCACTTTAATATTCTGATTTTGTTATTCAAAGAATTCACCCGTATCCTTCCAAATATAATATTTATTCACTTCATAATGTTGTGAAATGATCACTTAAAATAATTATAACTGATATATCGTTCCTTGACATACGTGCTTTGTTGACAAAATGTGAACGTGTCCCGTGAGAAAGCCGCCCCCTTTGGAAGGAAGCGGCTTTCTGAATGCCCTAATGAATAGAATTCCCCTCGGAACCCTTATGCCATGCACAACATCAATTATTTAGCCAAGCTGGCGTGTACTTCCACAGCCCGATCCAAGAACTGCTCAATTTCTTCGCGGGATTTACGCAATCTGTTCACCAGACGCACCAACTCGCGGCCTTCACTGTAAGCGATAAAGCTGGGAATACCCAGTACGTTTTGCTCCTGGCTGACGCTTTCCGCCTGCTCTACATCAATCTCAATTAATGTAAGCTTGTCTGCATATTGCTGTTCCACATCAGGCATGAACGGATCAATGAAATGACAATCTCCGCACCAGGCCGCTTTAAACACTGCTACTGTTACGCCAGAAGTAGATATTGCCTTATTAAAGTCTTCATGAGAGACGATCTTTTGCATGGATGATTCCTCCTTGAATTCTGTTTGTAAAAAAAAAGAACTTGTGCTTTCTATTGTAACGCCAATTGGCGCTTTTGCACACTCCCCTATTATTCCCGAATCACCGATTGGAAGCCCTGCTATCGAGACATACTAACAATATACTTCAGAACACACATAGAACATCCCTGCATACTTAGCGGAATATGGAGTGTTCTCAGACTTTGAATGGAGGTTATCCAGTATGTCTTTCACCGAATGGTTTCATGTGGCATCACGCCAGCTTCAGGGGGGGCTAAAGCTGCTGGGTTCCGTACCACGTGCTGCGGAGGAAGCGTGGGAAGGCAAGCGGGCGGCCTGGACCGAGTCCCGCAAGCTGCGCTATCCACTGCGTGAGCTGCCGTGGGATGATCAAGCCGCACAGGCCGCCATGGATGAAGCCGAAGCACTCATGATGGGGAATGGACCCGCTTCCCGTCCCTATATCCTGAATATGCCCTTATCCGAAACGGACTGTGAGCTGGTCGAACGGATCAAGAACGATACGGCACAGGAAAATCGCAGCAACATCACCCGGACAGCCGCTTATCTTGAGTGCTATCACGGCTACCCCGAGTTACATTGGGCGCTGTTGGCTCATCTGGTTTCTCGCAATGGTGGCTATAACATGACCGATTTGAAGGGCGGTCTGATCGACAGTCTGTTCGGCGAACAGGAAAAGGAATGGTTATATCGGCTGCTGGAGCGCTGCAATGCCCTTATTTTTCAGGACGCCTACCCGCAGCTGCAATTATACATGCACAGCCGTCATCTGGGCCGAAGCTTCTTTCATTTGCTCCCCCATTTTCATGTATCACCATTCATGAGACCCTTCTGGGAACGTTTCTGGGCTTGGAGGGACAGTTCTCTCTTAAGCGTAGCCCTAATCATCAATGAACAAAACTATATTGAGGGCCGGGTGGTGAAAGATCCGTATTTCCAAAAATTTGTGACGCACAAGCCGGGCTTTTATTTGCACGATTGGCTCCAGTTGAATCAGGTCATATTTCCGCTTGGGCTAAACGACGGCCTCACCGGACTTGTAATGGAGCGATTCGGCCATCTGGATGAGCGGATCGGCTTCGGTAAAAGTCTGTATGCCATGCTGTTCGGTCACCAGCAGGTGCTGGATCAAGTAACAGCATTCGCTACCAGCGTGCCTCACACTGGCTCACGCAGCGACTATTGGCCGGGACTGTTCACTCCGCACAAAGAAAAAGCGCTGCGCTCTCCTGAAGAGAGTGCAGCGCTACTGGCACATAAATGTCTGCTGCCGGGACAACGCCTGTACAGCCCCGAGCTGAACGCCGTCTGGTCGGATACGTCTTATGATCCGATCCCCCGTTACGACTGGTTTCAGGACGGCTCCACGCTCGGGCATTTCAGCGAGCCAAGACGACCGCTGTTATTCGCCATGCGGCATGAACACCTCCATGGCATCCAAAAAACAGCGATGGCCCATGACGCGCATGCCAGCCTGCGGCCTTTCCACTGAAAAAGCTGGAGAACTGCCTATTTTTTAGCCTCGTTGCCCTGTGGACTCACGCTGGAGACGCATCAGCGGACGCAGTACCTTTTGCAACACACGCGGGTAGTTACCCAGCTCATCCCGGCGCAGTACGCGCAGCACAACCAGCAGCACCAAATAGCATACCAGTACAGCCGCTCCGGCAATACAGCACGCGATGAAGAAGGCCACACGTGCAGGCATGATATGAACCAGCAGAATACAAGCCTCATTCACACCATATCCAATGGCTCCCGAAAGCACGACTGCGGTCAGAAAGCCTGCCCAGCGACGGCCCATGATTGAGAAGGATACGATGCCTTTGAGCACATGCAAATTCAGCAGCGTAATCACGAGGAAACATAATCCGGTTGCGGCAATGATGCCGTAAATCCCGAGCCAGCCAGCCAGCAACCAGCTCGCAGCCAGCTTAACAACGATACCGACCAAAACATTAACCATTGAAATACGCGGTTTGCCCATGCCGATCAAAATCGAGTTAGAGGTCATCATCGTGATCTGGAATATCGTTCCGAGTGTCAGAACAGCGATAATCCCGCTGCCTCCAAGCGAACTGAACAGTAAGCCATTGATGGAATAGGCGGTTACACACAAGGCCAGCACAATCGGCATTCCGGTCAAAATAGAGATCCGCAAGGCCAGCGTCATCTGATTTTGCAAATGCTGTTCATCCTTGCGGGCAAAAGCCGCCGAAATGATCGGAATGAGCGATTGACTGAGCGCGATAGCCAAAATCGGCGGAATCCCCGCCACACTCTGCGCACGTGCTCCCAAATAACCCAACTGGGTCGTTGCCTGATCCAAGCCGATTTGGACGGACAGGAGTCTAACCACAATCGACGTATCAATAAAGTTAACGGCCGGAACTGTCAAAGAAGACAATACAATTGGAATAGATAGCGTAAAAATGTCTTTGTAAATGCGCATCATCGGCAGTGCGGAGCTTTCCTCCTGGAATTGCTCTTGTCGATCCTGACGATCCTGGCGACGCATTTTCACCGTGTAATACAGCATGACCGCCAGTGCGCCAATGCTTCCCATGACACCCCCGAATGATGCCCCGGCCGCCACCTCACGATCTCCATAACCGAGCTTCAAAATAATAAATGCGAGCAAAATAGCAGTAGCCACCCGTGCGACCTGCTCCACAATTTGTGAAATACCGCCTGCGGTCATGTTACCGCGCCCTTGGAAGTACCCGCGCATCATGGCAATGGCGGGAAACAGCAGCAAGGCAGGTGCCAATGCCTGAATAGCCAAGGCCGACTGAGGAACTCCCGCCACATGCTCGGCAAAATAAGGCGCTCCAAAATACAGCACCACCGTAATGATAATGCCAGCCGCCGCCGCAAACAGCAACGCCGCATGATACACACGTCGTGCTTCTGAAGGCCGATTCAGCGCATAACGCTCGGAGACCATTTTGCTCAACGTGCTTGGAATGCCTGCTGTAGCCACCGTGAGCAACATCAAATAAGCATTGTTTGCAATCGTAAACGAGGCGTTCCCTACGGAACCGAGCAAATGCTCCAATGGAACACGCTGTACCAGACCCAGCACTCTCGCCACCAAGGCGGCTGCGGCTAAAATAAGCGTACCTTTAAGGAATGTTTCTTTATTGGACAAAATGCGTTCCCTTCTTTCTTGCTGTTGACACGCATGCAAAAGCTCCGCAAAGCAGTCATGGCCTGAGCCATCACCGGTGCGGAGCCGCATGTCGATTCTGTCTCTGCAAATCACAAGCATAGGATGTTAAGCTAGAACACCCAAATCAAGAATACAAGAATCATGACAAGCTGTAAAATTACTTTCATCACGGTGCTGGTAAACAGCCCTAATACAGAACCAAAGCCCACTTTAATCGCTCGATCCAGCGGGGCCTTGCTAATTAGTTCACCCAGCACAGCGCCAATAAACGGCCCTAAAATCAGACCAAACGCTGGAATAACAAAAGGGCCGATAATAATCCCGATGGTACTAAGGATCGTGGACAGACGCGAGCCGCCAAATCGTTTGACCCCCCACGCAGTGACGGCATAATCTGCAACAAATAGCGCAACTACTATTAGTGTCTGTATGATCCAAAACCATACATTATATGGAGCAAACGAGAAAAACCAGCCGTACACAAAAAATGCAAAATAGATGGCGAGCGCCCCTGGCAATACGGGATATACCGCCCCGGCCATGCCAACAATGAACAGCGCAACGATAATAATCCAGCCTACAATGTCCATTGGCTCCCTCCTTCTCGTCCAATTATCCCAGATGTTTTAATATTCGTTTTCCTAGACAAGTACATAATCGCGGATAACTTCAACGATGCCATCTTCATTGTTCGAAGCGACGACCAGATCGGCCGCTTCTTTTAGCGTATCCTGTGCATTGCCCATCGCAACACCCAGTCCAACCGCTTGAATTACAGCCAAATCATTCAGACTGTCACCTACTGCGACTACCTGCTCCATTGTAATCCCGAGCAAATCGCATACTTCTGCAATCCCACTGGCTTTCGATATGCCCGCCGGGTTAATTTCCAGATTCGTCATGGAAGAGTTGGAAATTTCAAGTCCGCCCATATCCTGAAGCTTGAGCAAAATTTGATGACGAATTTCGTCATTTTCCGTATTATAACCGAATTTGAGCCATTCCTGTGTATCCAATGTATCCGGCCAACGATCTCTGTTATATAATTCCTCAGTGGAATATGCCCAGAACCAGGACCCTGTTTCTACAGCAATCCGGTGCATTTTCCGAACTAGCTCCTTATCAAGCAAATAACGGCGCCACAGCTCATGAGGGGATTTCCATACCTCACTGCCGTTTACCGTTACCATAGGCGTATCCAGACCGAGCTGTTGCCCGTAAGGCAAAGCATGCATCGCCGCCCGTCCGGTAGACAAGCACACGTGAATCCCCTCTTGAATCGCCTTATTAATCCAGTTGATCGTTTCCAGCGTAATTTCATGATTGTCGTTCAATAAAGTTCCATCCATGTCGAGCGCAAGCAGTTTATATTTATATTGGTTTTCTCCCATGGGTTCTCTTCCTCCTGTATGTCCCTTATGTCCAACGACATTTTACCATGAAAAAGAGTAGCCCACAAAAGAATTCAAGTCCTCACTTTGCGGTCTGCCGCTTTTTAGGAATACCATCCAGCCCGTAAACCTCGTCATATGCGTCAAATATTTTACGCGCCACAGGTCCAGCACTCGTCGCGCCAAAGCCCCCTTCAGGAATAATGACCGCGACGGCCAGCTTCGGATTTTGACGCGGAGCAAAAGCAATGAACACACCGTTATCTTTAACAGCACGTCCCACCACCTGCTGGGATGTCCCCGTTTTACGGGCATAATCATACGGAAACCCGTTAAATGCGTTAACATCCGTAGCCATACCGCGAATCACCGTATTCCAGTACGTATCTGAAAAAGCGACCTCATTCAGCACCTTGGGCTTGAACTCACGCACGAGGTTTCCTTGATCATCCACAATTTTACTGACCAAATGCGGCTGCATACGCTCGCCTTTCGTTGCCAGCACGGTCGTATACTGGGCAAGCTGCATCGCCGTATATTTCCCCTGTTGGCCAAAGGATGCCTGTACCAAGCGTGTCAGCGCACTTTCATGCTTGCTCGTATACTCAAGTCTGCCTGCCCATTCGCCCGGCAGATCGACTTCAGTCGGTACGCCTAATCCAATTTCCTTCATATACTTATCCCATACATCAATTCCCTGATGTACCTCTGCATGACTTCCATATTTGGCATACAGCGGCTTGCCGATCATATCCACCATGAAAGTATTCGATGAGACTTCAATTGCCCTGCTGGGGGTAAGAGGACCATACACATGTCCACTCGAATTACCAACCCGGCTGGAACGATTTTTACCATAGTACGCGCTCCCCGTATCCAGATAAGTTTGTCCGGGAGAAAATAAGTTTTCCTTCAACCCGATCAGCACGGTTAGGGGTTTAATGGTTGAACCCAGCAGCACTGAGGATTCCGGGTGCGGACCCGCTTTTCCACTAGGGACAGATTTAATCGTTCCGTTCCCCATTTTATGCTGAATTTCGTTATATACCGAAGGGGATGTACTTCCCGTCTTCCATACATTGGAGTCATAGTCCGGCATACTTGCCATCGCTACGACATTTCCTGTCTCGACCTCCATCGCTACAGCGAAGCCAGTGGTGGCATCGCCGTGGAGCTTACCCGATACCGGATGGGTATGAAGCCAACGAAGCTGATCCACAATCGCTTGTTCGGTTTTTTGCTGAATCTCCTTGTTGATGGTGGAATACAGATGGTATCCCTTTTTCGGCGGAGTAATGGATTCAATGCCTTCCGGCATGCTGCGCGGATTTACCTCTACCGTTTTATAGCCGTTTTTTCCTCTCAGCTCATCCTGATACTGAAGCTCCAAGCCATCATATCCGACGGTCTCACTTTCCGAGTAAACCTGTTCGGGTCTTTGGACCTCCGAATTGGCTTGATATAGCTCTTTGTACTTTGGCCGATTGGTCCGCGCTCCTTTGAACTTGTACATATATCCAATCGTTTGCACCGCCACCCGATCCGGGTCATAATGGCGGATACTTTCTTCTACAATCTCAATTCCGGGAAACTCCTGCCTGTGCTCCAGAAAATATGCGATTTCCTCCTGATTTAAGTCAGATTTGACTAGGCGCGGAGTAAAGCCCCTGTATTGAGTATAGTCCTTGTCCAGCCGTTCCTTAATTTTCTCCACATCAAGCTGCTCGCCCTCTGTACTTCCTAACTCATTCAGCTTGGCTGCAAGCTTTTCAGCAAAAGCATTAAACTCTGGAAGCAGCTTTTCCCCCGGCTTACGCTCTTTTTCTGCACGTTTGCTATAATCCTTTGATAAGGTCACATACAACGACTGTACCGGAGTTGAATACGCCAGCTTGACGAGACCCGTAGAGTCATAAATTGTGCCGCGACTTGGGGCTAACGGGACATTTTTCGTATTTACGGATTGCTGCTGCTCCTTCAGCTCTGCCGATTGCACAAACTGTAAGACCGCCAGTCTGGTAATGATAATGGCAAATAACACAAAAACACTGAAAAAAAGAAGATTAGTCCGAAAAACTGTCCGCTTTTTTTGTGCTTCTTCATTCTCATCATGACTTTTCTTTTTGAATGAAAACTTCTTATCCAAGCTTCCTCTGTTCATATTAGCTGGTCATTACTCCTTCCAATTAGGGTTTCATATTCCTGATCCTACCATATCTAAAGCAATAAACGATGAATTTAATGGTGACAATTTTGTAAGAAAACGTATAAAGATCATAAAAAAAAGCTCCCCTCAGCACAAAGGCCGAGAGAAGCTTGAATGAATTATTACGTAGTACTTTATTATGGCTGTTTAACTGCATTAGGATCGGATGCTGTAGCATCCTTTTTCTTAGGTACTCCATCCAATCCATACACTTCATCATAGGCATCAAAGATTTTACGTGCCACAGGTCCTGCGCTCCAGGCCCCGAAGCCACCTTCCGGAATGACAACCGCTACAGCCAGCTTGGGATTCTTTCGTGGTGCAAAAGCAATAAATACCCCGTTATCCTTCAGTTTCCCGCCTACGCTTTGCTGAGATGTACCCGTTTTGCGGGCAAAGTCATAAGGGAAACCATTAAATGCGCTGACGTCTGTTGCCATCCCGCGTATAACTTCATTCCAGTAAGCATCCGGGAATTTCACTTCGTTCAGTATCTTCGGCTTAATCGTTTGGACCACATTGCCGTTAGTATCTTTAATTTGACTGACCAAATGTGGCTCCATCCGTTTGCCCTTGTTAGCAATCATCGCTGTATACTGGGCAAGTTGTATCGGCGTATATTTACCCTGCTGACCAAAAGAGGCAAATGCCAGCCTGGAAAGTGCGGACTCTGTTTTACTCGTATACTCCAGCAACCCCCGAAACTCACCCGGTAAGTCTACTCCTGTGGAAACGCCTAATCCAAACTCCTTCATATAACGGTCCCACACCTTAACGCCCTGGTCTTCTTTGGCATTATTGATATATTTGTTATATAAACGTTTGCCCACCATGTCGACCATAAATGCATTAGAAGAATGTCGAATGGCCGAAGCCGGGTCCAGCCCGCCGTATACATGACCTGAAGAGTTCTGAACCCGTGACGAATTGTTTCGCCCGAAATAAGCCGCCCCAGTGTCTTGATAGTACGTGCTTGTTGTAAACAGTCCTTCCTCGAGTCCAACAAGAACGGATAGAGGCTTAATAGTCGATCCTAGCAGCACTGTTGAGTCTGGATGCTGTCCACTCTGACCTGAACCAAAGTTTTTAATAGTGCCATTTTGGTAGACATGTTCAATCTCTTTATATTTGTCTGTTGAAATAGTGCCGTTTTGCCAAATATTTGTGTCATAATCCGGCATACTGGCCATCGCTACCACATTCCCTGTGTCCACTTCCATAGCTACAGCAAAGCCAGTTTTGGCATAAGGATGAGTTTTGCCAGATACAGCATGAGTATGCAGCCATCTTAATTGATCCATAATGGCGTTTTCTGTTTTAACCTGAATCTCCTTGTTGATGGTGGAATAGACGTTATTCCCTTTTTGCGGAGGTGTTACTGAATCTACACCCTCCGGCATATTACGCGGATCAATCGGGACGGTTTTGTAACCATTTTTCCCCCGCAACTGTTCCTGATACTGCAGTTCCAATCCATCAAAGCCAACAGATTCGTTATCCATATAAATCAGGCCTGGGTCATTATCTGCGGAAAGAGACTTCTGAATGTCTTTATATTTCGGCAAAGTTTCACGCGCACTTTTGTAGCTTTTAATGTAACCAACGGTTTGGACAGCCACCGTATCAGGATCATAATGTCGTACGGTTTCCTCCACAACATCTACCCCTGGAAACTCACTCTTATGCTGCATGAAATAGGCGACTTCATCTTTATTAAGATTGGTTTTAATCAAACGGGGCGTAAAACCGCTAAACCGCTGATAGTTCCGGTCCATAGCGTCCATAATTTGCGCTGCCGTCATTTTAGGCTCATCTTTATTGCCATATTCAGCAAACCGATTTGCCAGCTTTTGTGTCATATTCTCCAGCTCAGGCAACAGCTTTTTATCATTATCACGCAATTTTTCCATGCTGTCACTGTAGTTCTTGGAGAGCGTGATATACAGCGATTGTACAGGTGTAGAATACGCCAGTCTGTTCTGACCGGTTGAATCGTAAATCGTTCCGCGAATCGGCGTAAGCGGCACATTTTTGGTAACATTACTGGCCTCCTGCTGCTTAAGCTGAGGGCCCTCCACAAATTGAAGTATCGCCAGTCTTACGATAATGACCGTAAATATAATGAACGAGCTGAAAAAGAACAGATTGATCCGGAAGCTGAATCTTTTTCGGTCGGACGTCTCGTTTTCTTTTCCCTGCTCGTTGTCCATCTTTCTCATGTGCCCTTTTCCACTCCTTTTTAAATCACTTTATCCTTAATATGTGTCTGTGCAAAACCAGGCGGATTAAACCAGTCTCCACTCTGCGCCCAGGTCGGGTCTAACGGTATCCACTGATTCTGCCCACTCAAGTACACTTCATTCCAGGCATGTGAACCGTAGCCTCCCTGTCCGTTGTAGCCAAGCCCGGTCACCACCTTGACCTGAAGTCCCTGAGAACGGGCCATCACCGCATACAGGCGGGCATAGTCAATACAGACACCCTTGCGTGTATCAAACGTATCTCTGGGCGTCTGCTCATGCCAGTCACCACGCTGCTCATAGGCCTCTACTTTGCCGTAATCATAGCTAATGCGCGTGCCTACCCACTGATACAACGCTCTGGCTTTTTGTTCATCGCCGCTTGCCCCCTCTGTAATCTTGGTCGCGGCCTGCTCAATATCGTTTGGAATATCCCGGTCGATCATTTCATATTTACGCTGCAAAATGCCGTTCAATTCCTTGGTGACGGCCTGCGTAAATACGGGCAGCTTTTCCTTAATCAGCGTACCGGACAATGGTTCAATGACCGATTGCGCCCCTTGTTTATAAATCGGTGAAGCCTGAACATAGCTGCTAAACCCGCTGTCCGGGTATAAACTTACACCTATAAACAGCAAGGCTATGACCATCACAGCGCGTGCTCCACCGATAAGGGTACCAATCCCGGCCCCCGCCAGCCTGCTGAAAAAGCCCGATCTCTGTTCCTGCTCACGCAGAGAGGTATCCGATCTGCCACCCACCACCATCACATAAATCGCACGCAGCACAAATTGCGCGACAGCATAGCTGAGCATGAACAATACAGCAAAACGAAGCAGCGGAAAGCCCTCCAGCCCTGCTACAAGCGTATAATAAAATTGCTCAATTCCGCTCAGTCCCCGTTGCGGCAAATGCTCCATATAAGCGGCCAGCCATTGCTGCACCTTCGGTGAAAGCCACATAGCCAACCCTAATGAGCACAAAATCCCGGCAACGGTCAGTATGCCATCCACAATGAGACCGAATAGTGCACCTACAGATCTGGAAGCTCCTCGCCGCCAGCCCTGTATTAACGACCAAAGAACGATAGCGATCAAAAACACCGTCACGCCATTCCAATGAAGGACAGGCTCCAGCCAGGATGGTTTCATCATGCTCCCCCTGTCTTTACGGCGACTGCGGCGACTGTTGTGTTACAGTCGAGTCTTTCGCACTCTCGATATATTTCTTGACGGTGTCGCTCATGCTCCACTCGCCTAGCGGCATACCCTGAAACCATACCTTGACCTTATCGCCATCGAACGGACCTTTTACCTCCAGATTGGAGCTGGTTACCGAAAATGTACCGTCTCCGTTAGAGGTGTATTTCGCATCCCGTCCTTCCTTGATCATCATGTTCAGGGCCTCGCTCTGAAACTTGTTAATCGCATCATCCTTCGCCTGGGTAACTACCTTGCCCACCTGATCAAAGGAAATACCGCTGTAGATCAGCAAGCCCACAACCACCACTATGACAATCAGCCATTTAACAAGGGTTCTCACAACCTTCAATAGGACAAGCAATAGGACAAGCCCGATTAATATATACAGCCAGTTATCCTGAACGATCTGCCAATTTTGTTTTAAAAACTCTGTCCAGACGCTCTTGTCCATTACACTACACTCCCGTTTTCAACTGCATCTTTTGAATTGTAAAATCGTCTCTGTAATTATACATGATTACATAACTCCCTGTCAGCTTAGCTCTTTTCCGCGTCTTGTCCGCACAAAAAGGGTCTATGTTCGTCCACTCCAGCGTACAACTTAGAAAGAGCTAGTGCTACATAGCAGCATAGATAGTCCATTTAAGGAAAGGAGGTCATCCACTTGAAAACAGCCCTCTGGCTGTATCTGTTTTTGTTCATCGCTTTTTTTGATCTGCATGCACAATATCCTATTCTGACACCATTTGCCATCTCTCTGGGCGCAGCGCCCACCTTTATCGGCTGGATGCTGGGCATATACTCCCTGACTCATCTGCCTGGTAATTTAATGGCGGGGCCAAGAGTAGATAAACACGGCAGCC
>NZ_ASRY01000235.1 GCF_000520815.1 Paenibacillus maysiensis
GCCAGGATCAAACTCTCCATTAAAGACCAACCGAGGCTGGTTTATAGAAAGAGCGATATGCTCATTTTGAAACTGACGAGATAAAATATCTCTTGTTTGATTTTGCAAGCAAAATCATTTACTCACTCGTTGTTCAGTTTTCAAAGATCAATCATTTCCGGCCATATCAACAACCGGAATATTAATATATCATACTTCAGCGATTTATGCTACTTGTAAATAATACCTCATAAGGTGATTATTTGAATTTTTGAAACCCATCTAACCATTAAATCACAGCCTATCTTACGGCCGGATAAACAATATACCATATAGGTTTGCAGATTACTACATGTAAATTATACCATTTAATAACCAACTTATCAAAATCATTTCTATTACTGTACTCCTCCTACTTTCGAATTTGTTTTTCTTCATTATAAGTACCGTGAATCTTTGACAGATCTACTGCATCCGAAAAATACTTTTCATGCATAGCAGTTAGGTATTTTGTGACGACTTTTTGGGCATCTTGCTCAGATTGATCAACAGCAGCATCGAAAGTAGCTTGGTCTTTGGCGACACGCGAACATAAGCCATATCTACTATATGATGCACCCCCCTTTCAGTTCCAAAAAAGAGACCATTAATATTGAAACATTCCAATAATTATTTATACACATTTGGGAACGTGAAATAGAGTAATTTAGAATCGTTCCTATAAACATGCTTTTAGGAACGCAGATATTGCCCTTCACCAATGCCGGAGCAAACATGGGATAGGACTTTTTATGACCATGATCGTTATTATTCTAGTAGGAACTTTATTCTACCGAGCAAATCCAGAAACTAATTTAGTTAAGGCTGAAAAGTACAATAGTTGAATAAAGAGGCAGCTCGGACCTCATTTTGCTGCCCGAACTGCCTCTTTTTATATAGACTTCTAACGATACCCGCTAACGATTAAAATGCTTGATCACTACATTGTTAAACATAGCCGGGCCGCCATCGGAAAAAAGAGTAATTTTCTGATCCTCTAATCGTGGAAATATTAAGGAGGAATAAGCTACTTCTCCGTCATCTACAAATACTTCAATGCTGGTTTTATCGACGAGAATGTTTAGGTGAACCTTTTTCTTAGTGGCATCAAAAGGCGCCCTGCTCTCTACATATTTTCCACTCTGATCCGGCTGCCTGGTGTTGGCTCTATTTACGTAGGAGTATTGCCCATCCGTCGAAACGCCGACATCCACATGACGCTTGCCATCCGCTGACTCTCGAAGTCTCAAGCCCGTATTTTTGATTGTTGACCAAGATACATCCGCCTCTAACTGATAGACATCACCTGCTACTGGAAGTGGGTGAGAGCCCTCTACCTTGATCTGTCCAAATGATTCCGTTGAGGTTTGGAATTGCCCCAAAGCTTTTACCGGCTGTGAAACCAAGCGATATCCGGCATCTGCTATATGCTTCAGCCGAATTTGACGAACAATCGAATCCATTCCATTAAAGCCTTCCTTTAGGGTAGGCGTGTTATGGGCATAATCCCAATTATTCATCCAGGCCAGAGCATAACGGTGACTGTATTTATCTTTGTCTTTCCCATCCTCAAACGTAACTGCACTATACCAGTCAAAGCCATAATCCAGCCACTCAGGCTCACTGCGATCAGGAAGAAATGCTTCTCCATTAAAATCTCCCGTCCAGTAGGCATATGTGTTGGGTCCGCCTGTTGATTTGCTATTTGCGCTCACGCCCAGAATCCATTGATAGCTTCCATCATCCGCCCGCATCCGGTAAAGGTCGGGGCACTCCACAAGCCCGATATTTTCCGTTTGAAAGCCGCTCGTATACCGCCAATCTTTTAAATTATCAGACTCATAAAAGCCAATCTTCGTTCCCTCTGCCATGACCATTACCCATTGATTACGTTGAATATCTCGGATGATTTTGGGATCTCTGAAGTCCTTTGTACCGGGGTTGGACATCACAGGCTTGTTGCGGTAAGAAGTAAACGTCTTGCCTTTGTCCGTACTGTACCACAAAAATTGTTCCTGCTTTCCTCCATCTGCGGAGGGTTGTGTCACAATGGCTACGAGCGCTCCTTTACCAAAACCTGCGGTGTTATTATCGTCGATCACGACTGAACCGGACCAAGGATCTCCATTTGGGTTCGTATATTTAGGAATCGCCACCCCTTCATCTTTCCAATGAACCAGGTCGGTTGATGTGGCATGTCGCCATTCTGTACCGTTCTTTTTGGGATAGTCACGATTATATAAATAGTAATAATGATATTTTTCATCGAAATAAATGGGCCGTTGAGGATCATTCTTCCACTTATCCGGAACGGTAAAATGATAGGAAGCCCGGTAGGTTGGCCTCTTCTGTGTTTCTAGACTTTCACTTTTAACCGGGTGATAAAGACTCCAGCCTATCGCTAATAAAATACTTAAGCCCACGATGACCACGATGGATCGTATCCAAATGCTCTTAGAAGCTATGTTTTTCATCATGACGATCCTCCCCACTCTCTTTGTCTGGATAGTCTGACGAGCATGCGGGAATGGTCGGTTCCCATCCTCTCATTGCACGATATGTATCGTCCGGTATGGGACGGCTCGGTAAATCAAGGTAACCCTTAATTCACCAAGTTACTCAGAGACGTGTGAATCTCAGCCCCCGGTATCGTCCCACCGGACTACCTACTTATTTCTTCCCATAGTCATATGGTGGTACTTCCTTGTCGTCCGTCGGGTCAATCGTGATTTGTCCTTGCTCCAGAATTCCGTTCTTCACAACAGAAGTTTTGGAGCCTTTAATGTTCAGCAGGAAGCTTGGCGCAAAAGTGGATTTGTGATCCGGGAACAGTCCACGGTTTGTCATATAGCTGGTTACCACAACGTTATTTCCTTTGCCTTGCGGAATAGCAAAATGGGCATACGTCCAGGTAATATCATCACGATCCAGATTTTGGTGAAGAACGAGACCGGTTCCATTCAGGGGCTTATAAGGCCCTGTCAAAGAAGTCGATACGTAACCCAGCATGTAAATATCGTCGTCTCCAACGGCATCAACGGTAGATTTGGAACCTCTGGTGCTTGTAAACAAATACCACAAACCATTCATTTTGAAAACATTCGCCCGTTCAATTTCATCAGTTACCAGATTGGATGCAATTAGCGGGTCCATCACTTTTTTCAACGTATAATCATTATTTAATTCCACGATTCCCAAAGCACCGTTTGCCACTTCGGCCCCGTTTTTCTTGGGACTTTGCTGCAGATTTTGTAGCTCTTTCGTGAAAAATTCGTTATTCCCGCCATAATACTCAGATTTATAAAGGGAATCCTCTCCCTGATAACCCGTTTCTGTACCCGTGTTCGCTTCAAATATGATATATTTTTTCCCTTGATCTTCAATGTAGTGAGGGTCTCTGAATGTGTGGTTATCTAGGTTTACTCCCACGCTTTGCTGAACATTCTGATAAATTTTCCCGTCGCCAGCATCGTAAATCGATTTGAGGTCCTCTATGCCATCCACTTTCAGGGTTTCGTCATTGGGTTGAGAAAGATTAATTTGGGCCGTAGCCAAGGTTTGCTTGCCGTATAGTTTGTTCTCCGGCTCAAAAGGCTGTCTGCTCGTATAAAATAAACGCACTTCTCCATCCGACGTTAAAGTAGCAGAACCGGACCATTCCTCCGCCTGATTCTTCAGGATTGGATCGTTTGCAAGGAATTTATCGTTATCCTTAAATACTCTTCCGGCATTTTTCCAGCCTTCCAGCGAGGTGTTGCCTGCTTTTTGATAGAACAGATAGACAAACGTATCCTCTGCTCTTTTAGGATCGCCTGCCAGTCCAAAAACAATGTTGTACCCCTTGTAATTAGCTATCGTGCCATCGGCATTTTGTAACGGCCAAGTATCCCATACATCCAGATCAATCAGCTTGCCCGATCCGTCGCGGCCTTTTGCCGAAGGAATATTTTTGATGGTAGATGCATCAAAGGATGGAACCTCATATTTTTCTTTGCCCTGCTGTTTGAAAATATCCAGCATATCATGACGCGTGATTTGGGTAAACCTGCTGTCTTCCTTGAGATCAGCACCGTCATTTTCCTCCGCAAAAGCTTGAATGCCACCTCCTAACAGCAAGGTAGTTGCTACCGTTGCGGTTGCTGCATTTCTGAACCATTTGTTAAATTTCAAGTATTCCATCTCCCTTTTCGATTATTCTTCCCTGTATCAGATACCCAACTTTTATGTTGGTAGGGCCATTCTATATTTAATGCTTAACGATTGATATAGACTAGATCTCCCCTTTTATTCAAGGCTAAAGAAGGAGACCTCTTGAGCTTTATCCTCATATTTTCCTAGTGAATTTCTGAAAATACCATTTTCTTTCATTTTACTTACATTTGGATAAATTTGTTTCTTGATTTTTTTGCATACTCAATTTTTCTAGGTAGGTCGCTTCATTTTCCTTCAAAATCATTCGAAAACATTCATCGAAAATTCCATTTGCAAACGAATTCAGAAAGATGGTACTTTAGGGCCCCTTTAATTTTCGACAAAAATATTAGATGCATGTGTAATAAGACTATTCTACCAATAATTTACTTATGTAGTTATTTACATACGGTATTTCTGACATAAAAAATACACCTCTGATGCTCATTAGCCCAACTATATAAACTGAATTTAAAAGTTACCTATGGTGCCACTACGCAGTCGGATAGTGCTTCCCATCGCCACCGCCCCTCTGGATTTCTCGAATAAAGCCTTGCGTGATGCTGGACGCGATGCCGGGTTAAATTTCTCTCAACTGCTTCAAAGCTCTGTTAGGGATGCTTTAGGCATTAAACGAAAATAATAAAATTGTAAAAATCCATGAATTGACCATATCGCATATAGAAATAACGGTAGCTTGGGACATTGCATTCGCTTCCCGAGCTACCGTTATTTTTTTGATTATCTGTTGAAGCTGTTGTTCCTCTATTCCTATGCAGTTCCTTCCTGTGCCGCCTTTGCAGGCTTGCTTGCTTCTTCCTCCGTACCCGGTGGACGGTTCCGCAACCCGAGGACGACAAACCAACTAATAACTGCAATAACGACCATGATGATGAACAGGGAATGCAGACTGTTTTCCAGCACGGAACGGAGCAAGCCAGCGGTCTTGTCACTCAAGCTTTGTGAGGCATGAGGTGCAAGCAGACCGTTAATATCCTCCTGCGTAACTCCCTGCTGTGTAAGCTGTCCATCTGCTGTCTGGGCAGCAATGCGATAATTAAGCCATGAACCGAAGGCTGCGACACCAATGGTTTGCCCCAGTGTTCGCAGGAACGTATTCAATGCTGTAGATGCACCACGCAACTGGAACCCGACCGAAGACTGGGCAATAATGGTAAAAACAGTCATGGAGAAGCCAAAGCCCAATCCATACAATAATGTGGATAGGAACAGCAGCCAGATCGGCGCCGTTTCGCCCATCAGGGTCATCACGAAGGCACCCAGTACAATCAGGGTCAGTCCGACTAATGAGGTTCGACGCGAACCCAAAGTCAGCAAAATGCGTCCCCCGATCATGGAGCCGAACAGCCATCCTACTGACATCGGAGCCAGCGCCAGACCGGATGAAGCGGCATCTCCACCGTGTACGCCTTGAATCCAAAGCGGCAGGTAGCTTGTCAGCCCGATCAGTAGAGAACTGACCAGCAGTGCTGCGGCACAGGAAAAAGCGATATCCGGTATCCGAAACAGCTTTAGCGGCACCATCGGTTCCTGAGCATGCTTTTCAATAACCAAAAACAGAATCAGGAATAAAATAGCAACGGCTGTCAAGGCCAGCAATTCAGGAGAAGCCCAACCGATATATTGTCCGCCCAGTGCCAATACGAGCAAAAGAGCCGTCATTCCAATGGTAAAGGTAACAGCTCCCGGCACGTCGATGCGCGCGGTGCGCTTGGCTACCTGCTCCCGCAGGTAACGAGCGATGAAGAACATTGCAAGCAGTCCAAAAGGGACGTTAAAGCCGAAAATCCATTCCCAGCCAAAATAAGTGACCACGTAACCGCCCAGCAAAGGCCCGATCAGAGAAGAAATCCCCCATACCGAGCTGATCATTCCCTGAACTTTGCCGCGTTCCTCCATTTTGTATATATCTCCGATAATGGTAAAGGTAACGGGAATCACGCCACCCGCTCCAATCCCTTGAATAGCCCGGTACAAAATAAGCTGCTCCATACTACCAGCCTGCATACAAAGCAAAGAACCAAGTACAAACAATGAACAGCCGATCAGAAAAATCGGTTTGCGACCAAATAAATCGCTAAGCTTGCCGAAAATAGGTGTAGTTACAGCCATCGTCAGCAAATAAGCCGTAAAAATCCAGCTGAGCAAATTCACACTGCCCAGTTCACTAACAATAGTCGGTCCGGCAGGACCGATGACGGTTCCCTCAATCGCGGCCAGAAAGGTGGCCAACAGAACACCGGTCAGCACGAGCCCGCGCTTCATGGGTTTATCTTTTCCCAAGCAAATCACAAATCCTTTCCTTGTGTAAACTGGCTGCACCTGTGCAATTCGACTGCACAGGATTGGTATTACCCGCACTGCATAATCGTAAACAGGCGGCCTATATAGGCCGCCTGTTTTATACGATGTATATATATTATTGTCTACATATACTTAAATTTTGTCAACTGTAATCGTATGATAAATCCCCGGCACTTTCCGCTTCCTTAATCTGCCCCTTTTCCATGTACAGAATATGGCTGGAAAAGCTTTCAGCGAACTGCATATCGTGGGTGATGATCAGAAAGGCTGCTCCCTGGTTCACTTGTTCAGCGCACATACGAAGCAGGATGTGCGCTCCTTCATAATCCGTTCCGGCAGTAGGCTCATCCAAAATGTAAAGCTTTTTGGGCAGAATGAACTGCGCGGCTACGCTTAAGAGCCTTTTTTCACCGC
>NZ_ASRY01000236.1 GCF_000520815.1 Paenibacillus maysiensis
TCGGGATGCGCCCACAGCGCCAAAGCAGGCAGTCGCAACCCCGGCTCGGCATCGCTTTCCGCCCAAAAGGTAATACGCCATTCCTTCACATTCTCTTCCAGTGAAGGCTCCAGACGAAGGCACAGACGAACCTGCCCTTCGATCGGCTCCTGATCCTTCCGTTCCGTGACTGGCATTGCGCTTCCTTCAAGAGAGGACGCTTGAAGAACCAGCTCCTCCATCTCCGCGGGCGTTCCCTGAATCGCCACCGGGCGGGAACCTGTCAGCAGACTGTTCCACCACAGCTCCGCCAGCGGCGATCCTCCGCGTCGATACTCTGCGCGATAACGGCCCAGCTCACGGTCTGATGCTGCCAGCACCGCGGTCGTTTCCGCATGGATGACCGCACACAGGAAGGAATACAGCACGATTCCCGCTGCATCCTCGCGTGTTTCCGGCTCCTTGCCCGCGAAGACGGCGGGAGCC
>NZ_ASRY01000237.1 GCF_000520815.1 Paenibacillus maysiensis
TGAAACTGACGAGATAAAATATCTCTTTTACACTCCAATTTCATACAACCTTACGGCATGTACCGAAATCTTTGTGGTTGATTTTGCGAACAAAATCATTTACTCACTCGTTGTTCAGTTTTCAAAGATCAAACATTTCTTTTTCGTTGACTCAGCTTGTCGCCTTACCAACTCTTATATCTTATCATGTCCGAACCAACTTTGCAAGCATTTTTTTAAAATCTTTTTTGTAACACTCGCTCGCAATATTGTATTTCTTGGCCGGAATTAGAATATATCATACTAGGTATTTAAATGCAACCTTTTTTATTAAATTGTTTGCCTCGAAATATCGGGTTACTCATTACAATTCAAGTTCAAAGTCTGATTTTTCTTTAATATTGATGATTTGATAAAGAAAGGATGGGTAAACATGATAAGAGAACGCCATCGCCATAACCACCCACCCTCTAATAGAGAGTAGGCGGATATTACGCAACTTCATTTTGATAGTTTACATGCAATCTTCAGCAAGCCACAAACCACACGAAAACAATTTTGTTTCATATGACATTAGGTGATGATTAATTATTACATTATAGAGGAGTAGATTTTTAAATGAAGCAACGAAGGCGAACATGGACGAGAATTGTGACTCTTATCATCTCTTGCTTACTGCTTGTCGTTATCTCTGGATTTGTGTATGAGTGGATTGCATCCAAACAGGATAAATTGCAGTACCCCCCTCTGGGGGAAATGGTCGACGCCGGGGAATATCGACTTCATATTCACAAACTTGGTAGCGGCTCTCCGACCATACTGCTTGAATCGGGGAGTGGGGAAAGTAGCCTGTCCTGGAGAGATATTCCCGAAAAGCTGTCATCATTCGCCACCGTTGTATCCTATGACCGGGCAGGCTATGCCTGGAGCGAGGAGGCTGCTACTCCACGAACCGGGGAAAACATCATTCGGGAGCTTCATGTCGCCTTAAAGAATGCAAACATTCAGGCTCCTTATATTCTTGTAGGCCATTCCCTCGGGGGGATGTACTCAAGGCTGTATGCACAAACGTACAGAGACGAGGTGGCAGGATTGGTCCTGGTGGATGCCAGGCCTGAGAATGACGCCCGTCGGACAAATGAGATCTATGCCAAGGAACGACCTAAGGGCAATCCCTCGCCGTTACTATCCATTCTCCTAGAAAAGTCGGGGGCTTTCCGTCTGTTCCCCAATTATATGCTAACGGGTCGTGTCGAGTATCAAGATAGAAAATCTTTTGTGAATATTGTCGCTTCCCCCAAATACTTTCGATCTGTTGCCGAGGAGGGTGATCTGGCGAGCACTACCGAAGATGCCATACGAGGGCAGCATCTGGGTAACCTCCCTGTACGTGTGATTGCCCGGGGCATCCAACAAGATTTGACTCAGTTCGGTATTAGTAAACGCGGAAATGATCAGATCGAACAAAGCTGGCAAATTGGACAGCGCGAGATGCTTAACATCTCTACAAACAGCAAATTTATTGTTGCCAAGAAGAGCGAGCATATGATTATCCATGATCAACCGGAGCTTGTCATCCAAGTAATCTGTGAACTCATCACCGACACCAGTCACTTTCAGTCAACCATGTCTAAAGCATACACAGATGATTAGGGACTTTATATGTTAATGACAGCATAAAAAAACAAAAGACGCCCGAGTTCCTTCTATATAAAGGAATCCGGGCGTCTTTGCTGTCTAACACTATTATACTTGATTGATCTTAGGACAAAATGGACTTATTTTCAGGTGATGCTTCTGCGACCTTGCGAAGAATCTGTCTCAGTACTTTAGCATTTTCTCCAACAAAACCGGAATCAAGCAGCACATCATGCGTTCCGATGACTTTGTATTCTTTGTATAGACCAAGCGTCGCCTGTTGCCATAACAATTTATCTAATGATGTATCCGGACCAATACTATCATCCTCTGCAATCAGAGCATGGATATTCGCATGAACTTCACCTGAGTTAATAAGCTCATCGCGGTAGACGGAGTAAACCAACATTTTGTCCATGACTCGCTCCCTGTCCACTGGATCTGCGAGGAATACTTTGTACTGGTCCCTAATGCTGTCCAGTACCATCTCGACAATCTCTTCAAGCTCCTCCGGTGTCGATTCATCCTTGGACATCTTTCTCATAGCATCTACCATAATAATGTCGCTAACATGGTGACCTCGGCTTTCCATGGCTTTAGCTACCTCGAAGGCGAGATTTCCTCCAAGTGAGTATCCCAGGAATACATATGGGCCCTCTGCTTGAATATCCACGATGGCATCGATGTATCGATCCAGCATATCTTGACCCTGGAAACGATCGCCGATAAATTCCATCCCGTACACCTCGCAAAGCCCTTCCAGCTCCTTGGCCATCTCATAGTATCCCAGAGAGTGGCCTACCCGTGGAGGGAAGCAAAATACTTTGAGCGTTCCTTTCCCTGGGAAGCGGATAATTTCCATTTCCTCTTCATTAGCAGCAGTTGTTGCTTGCAGCTTGGAAATTTCATGCGCCATTTCTTCCACAGTCGGCAGATTAAACACGACTTGGAGTGGGAGCTGGACGCCCATACCGGATGAGATCCTTTGGATCAAGCCCAATACTTTCAGGGAATGGCCCCCAAGTTCGAAGAAATGATCCCTGATCCCGATTTCCTGTACGCCGAGCACCTCGGACCAAATCTGAGCGAGCTCTACTTCTGTTTGCGTACGCGGCGCGATATACTCCGCTGTGCTCCGCAGAAGTGTTTCCGGTGCCGGCAGAGCTTTGCGATCCAATTTGCCATTCGGATTCAGCGGCATATGTGCCAACTGTACGAAAGCAGACGGAATCATGTAGCTCGGCAGCTCGCTGGCCAGTGCCTCACGTAACACGCCCGCTGTAAGCCCCTCCTCAGCCACGAAGTACGCGCAAAGCTGAGTACTTCCAGTGGAATCAGCCAGTGCAAGAACAACCGCTTCCTGCACAGATGGCACTTTCAAAATTTGTGCTTCCACTTCTCCCAACTCAATGCGGTAACCCCGGATTTTTACCTGGTGATCGATCCGTCCCAAATACTCAATATTCCCGTCTGGCAGCCATCGGGCCAAATCGCCCGTCCGGTAAATCCGTGCTCCCGGTTTGTACGGGTGAGGAATGAACTTCTCTGCCGTCAGGTCTGGTTGGTTGAAGTACCCTCTCGCTACCCCTTCGCCTGCTATGCAGAGTTCTCCCGGTACACCCACCGGTGATACCTGAGAAGCGCTGTCCATCATCCATACTTGAACGTTAGCGTACGGTTTACCGATAGGTACATGCGTTAGAGCAGCAGTCTCAGGGCTCGTTGTATATCGGGTCGCATATACGGCCGCTTCCGTTGGACCATAGATGTTCTCCAGTACTGCGTATGGAGATACTTTATAGTACTCTTCTACAAGTTTGGCAGGCAACGTCTCGCCGCAGGCAAACAGGTATTTCAGAGTAAGGAATCCTTGGGTGCCGCTTTCTTTCAAGTATTGAACGAGCACACTGAGCATCGACGGCACCAAATTGAGATGCGTGATACGGTTCGTATCCACGGCCTCCAGCAGTGCCATCGGGTCTTTGTCCACGCCTTGTGGCAGGATCACGAGAGTCCCCTGTCCAAAGAACCAGCAGAACAGCTCCGGCACGGAGAAGTCAAAGGTGAATGTCGTTTTGAGCAGGAAACGGTCACCTGCCAACATCGGATATTCAGCTTCCAACTGGCTCAGCGTATGAACGGCGGAACGATGCTCGATCATTACACCTTTCGGCTTGCCCGTTGAACCTGACGTGTAAATGATATACGCCAGATGCTCCGGCCCCGCGATTGGCTCCAGATTCGAGTCATCCGCATGATACGCCTGCGGGTCATCGAGTGCCAGGATCGTGCCAGTGAACGGAAAGCGATCTTTGAGATGGTTCTTCGTCAGCAGAAGCTTCGCTCCCGAATCCTCCAGCATATGGCGAATACGATCTTCCGGGAACTCCGGATCAATTGGTACATAGGCCCCACCCGCTTTTAGAATGGCATGGATACCAATAATCATCTCAAGCGAGCGCTCAACCATAATGCCGACTGGTTGATCCGGTCTGACTCCTTGGGCACGCAGCGTACGTGCAAGACGGTTCGCCTGCTGATGAAGTTCTCCGTAGGTTAGCTTCGTTTCTCCGTAAACAAGTGCTGTACGATCCGGTGTGAGCGCTGCTTTTTCCTCAAATATACCGTGAAGGGTCTGCTCACGCGGATAAGGAGCTGCTGTATCGCCCCACACCTCTATAATCTGCGATTTCTCTTCCGGCGTGATCAGCTCCAGCTCATCAATGCGGATGGCAGGATGAACAGACACACTTTCCAGAATCTTCATTAAGTGTCCTTGAATCCGTTCCACGCTCTCCCGATCATAGACACGGGCATTGTAACGGTACAAGAACTCCAGATTACGGCCCGGCAGCACAATGAGGTTAAAATCATAATTCGTCTGTTCAAACATCTGAACATCCGTAATTTTGTATTCAGCCTCTTCACTGGCAATTTTCTCTTCCAGATGCTCTTCTACCGGATAATTCTCGAATACCATAATATGAGAAATCAAATCTTGCTTTTGTTCACTCTGTGCTTGAATCTCATAGAGCGGATAGGAATCATAAGCATGTCCTGCCAAATATAATTCCTGCTGTCTTTTCATCACATGGGAGAACGAATCGCTTCCCTCGGCCTGTACCCGAACCGGAACTGTATTAATGAAGAGACCGATCATGCTTTCGATACCCGGAATCTCGGCAGGTCTTCCCGATACCACACTTCCGAAGACGACATCCTGGCTTCTATTGTAGCGCTGCAGCACGACACCCCAGGCTGCTTGCATCAGCGTGTTCATCGTTACCTGGTTCTGCTTGGCCACTTGCTCCAGCCGCTCGGTCAGTTCCCGATCCAACGTGAATACCAGCTTCTCCGACACGTAGGCTTCCGCTTTTCCGAGTGGCTGTGCTGTCGCCTGCGGCAGCTTCGTTTGCTGCTCGTAGCCTTCCAGATACTCTCTCCAGTAGGAGGAAGCCTCTTCTTCACCTTGCTCCTCCAACCATTGAATATACTGGCTGTACGGTGCAGCAGCAGGTAGCTCAGGCTCCCTTTGCTCACGCAGAACGCCATATGTTTCAAACACTTCCTGAAGTACAAGAGGCATACCCCAGCCATCCAAAATGATGTGATGAGAGCTCCACAGCAGATGGTACGCCTCTTCTGCTGTGCGCAGAATAGCAACACGCAGCAATGCTTCTTCGGTAAGATCAAAGCCTCTTGCCTTGTCCTGAGCAGTATAAGCTGCAAGACGTGCTTCAATTTCAGCGGATTCCAGCTCGTGCAGATCCTCGTATACGAAGTCACACGCTCTTTCTTTGAACACAATCTGTATAGGGAAATCGCCCCATCCGGCATGGAAATTCGTTCTCAATATGGCATGCCGTTTCATCAGATATTTTAAGCTGCGTTTGAAATCCTCGGGATAGAAGGCTCCCTGAATTTCAAATTTGGCCTGCTCAAAGTAGACTTCCGAATGAGGCTCCAGCAAGCTGTGGAACAACATTCCCTTTTGCATCGGTGTTAGTTTATACATATTTTCAATACTGCCGATATGCCGTGTCTGCTCTTCCAACTCCTCGATTTTTTCCAAGCCGATATCTTTGAGGAGTACATCGCTTGGTGTAAGCTCTGTTCTTTCCTTGCGTACACAATGTCCAATGACTTCGCTGAGACGGTTTTTCAAGATACCAACAAACTTAGCCACTGACTCCCCGTGGAACTGCTGACGGTTATAGCTGACCGAAAGTTGAAGCTGTCCTTCGGCAATCAGTCCATTAATGTTCAATGCCTGATGCTGCACCATCTGCTCACTGACCTCAGATCCTACCGGGTAAGGCGATACCTCCATCGTTCCCTCTGCAAGATCCTGGTCAAACTGCCCCAGGTAGTTGAAGGTAATCTCCGGTTCTGCCGAGAAGAAGGAGACATCCGATACGTCGCTCAGATATTTCAAAATACCATATCCGACACCTTTGTTCGGAATACGACGCAAGCCTTCCTTGACGCGCTTGATTCTGGCGCCGATCTCCAGTTCCTCTCCCATTTCAAGAGCGACAGGGTATTGGCTTGTAAACCAGCCCATTGTGCGAGTGATATCCAATTCCGGTACAATAGGCTCCCGTCCATGCCCTTCCAGAAGGATGCCTACACGTTCGATTCCCGTCCACTCGTGAACAGCCATACCGAGTGCCGTCAGGAGCAGATCGTTAACTTCCGTGTTGTAGGTGCGGTTCGCTTCTTTCAGGAACTGCTCTGTCTCTTCTGGCGACCACTTCACCGTAACAGCCTCGCTGTCTTTGATGAGAAGAGCGCCGTCTACGTTATTTTTTGGAAGAGGGGCGAAGCCATCTCCTTCTACTTTTGCCCAATAGCTGCGTTCTTGTTCAGCCGCCGGGCTGTTCGCATATTGTGTAATTCCCTCAACCCATGCACGGTACGAATCCGTCTTCTGCGGAAGCTTGACCGCTTCTCCGCGTGCTGCCTGCTCGTAGCCTTCCTGCAGGTCCTCAAAGAGAATACGCCAGGATACGCCATCCACAGCCAGATGATGAATAGCGATTAACAGATGTTCGCCTTCCGTACAGCGGAACAGACCCAGTCTAAAGAGAGGTCCATTCTCCAGAGAGATGCTGCGCTGAATGGCTTCCGCACCTGCTTCTATTGCCGAAGCCGGGTCTGTTTCTTCCTGCAGATCGTGGATTTGGAGGCTATAGAGCTCACCTTCACCCATGCTCCGGTTCCAGGCCTCCAATCCTTGTTCTCCTTGGCGGAACACCAGTCGCAACGCATCATGATGCTCTGCAATTTTCCGAGCAACCTCGGCGAGCGCATCGGTATTGAAGCCATCCCGTCGGTACAACATGACCGACTGATTAAAGTGATGCAGATCCATCGACTGTTCATCGAAGAATCTGTGCTGGGCAGGTCCCAGTCTTACCGCTCCGTGTATCTCGCTTTGGTCCGCAATTCGGCTGACCACACTAACGCGCTGTGCCAGCTCTGCAATTGTCGGATAACCGAACAAATCCTTCATTTCAAGCTTATAGCCCGCTTGGAGAAGCCTTGAAGAGACTTGAATGGATTTGATCGAGTCACCTCCAAGCTCAAAGAAATTATCATGTATGCCGACAAGCGGCACGCCGAGTACGCCTTGCCAGATTGAAGCCAAAATGTTCTCCACATCCGTCCGCGGAGCGGTAAAGTCTGCCCCCGCCTTTATACCCGAGTTCGGTTCAGGCAGTGCCTTGCGATCCAGCTTGCCATTCGGCGTCAAAGGCATCACGTCCAGTTGGACGAAGTAAGACGGGATCATATATGCAGGCAATCCGGCAGACAGTTCGTTTCTCAGCTCGCTCACAGACATTTCCCGATCGGCTACGAAGTAGGCACACAGCGATTTCTGCCCTTGGGCATCTGCCCACGCAACAACGAGAGCTTCCTCGACAAGTGGAATATCCAGCAGCTTGGCCTCAATCTCACCAAGCTCAATACGATAGCCCCGTATTTTAACTTGATGGTCAATGCGTCCAATGTACTCAATGTCTCCATTAGGAAGGCGACGAGCTAAATCCCCGGTGCGATACATATTTCCTTCCGAAGCGAACGGATTTCTAATGAATTTATCTGCGGTAAGCTCAGGACGGTTCAGGTACCCGCGGGCTACCCCGTCCCCGGCGATGTACATTTCGCCCTCCACGCCTAACGGTACGAGGCGAAGCTGTTCATCCAGGATATGGATGTATATATTGTCTGCCGACAATCCAATCGGTACGGATTCACGTGTATCCTTCGCAGGATCGTACAGGTGAATCATGCAGCCGACGACCGTTTCGGTTGGACCATATTCATTGTAGATTTTGATGTTGCCGCCAAAGAGATCTGTGATGGCTTTCGACAAATGTGTGGTCAAATTCTCTCCACCCACAATGAGCTGCCGAATGCGACTTTCCGCCGGGATGGCCATATCTTTAATCAGGCTGAGATGAGTCGGCGTCAGCTTGAGAATATCCACCGCATTTTCGCGCAAAATATGCTGTACAACCTCCGCTTTATCTATACCATCATAAATCCGCACTAAGCCTCCGTTAATTAATGGAGTAAAAATCGACGTCAGCGTCAGGTCAAACGAAATGGATGAGTATAGCGGGAAATCCGTTGGTTTTCCAGCACAATAGACCTTATTGGCCCACCAGATGTAGTTCACGATCCCTTTGTGGTTAATCATGGTTCCCTTCGGATTTCCTGTTGTACCCGAGGTATAGATTAAATACACCAGATCGTTTCCTCCAACAGGAATATTGGGATTATCCACCCCAGTTCCGTAGATGTGCGGCGAATCCAATTCCATAACGATTCCCTCAAAAGAGGCCAACTCCGTCAGGTGGCTCTGTGTGAGCAGAATCTCGGCGCCGGAATCCTTCAGAATATACTGAATCCGCTCCTGCGGATATTCAGGATCAATAGGCACATAGGCTCCGCCCGCTTTGAGCACACCCATGATGGCGACAAGCAGCTCTACAGACCGATCTGCCAACAGACCTACCACTTGTTCACTCCGTAGTCCCTGGGCTATCAAGGTAGAGGCCAGTCTGTTCGCCCGCTCGTTCAGTTCCCGATACGTGATCTGGATGTCCCCGTTTACAGCCGCAATCTTATCCGGCGTACGGACAACCTGTTCTTCAAACAAGGTATGCAGACCCTGATCACTTGGATAGGTATGGGCCTTGCCACCCCAGTCAAGCAGGTTCACCCGTTCCTCAGATGTTACGATCTCCAGTTCCCGGATAGTCGCCTGCGGACGAGCAGCCACCTGATCAAGCATTTGCAACAGGTGTCCTCCGATTCGTGCAATGCTTTCTTGCTCGTAAACCAAAGCATTGTAGCGAATGCAGACCTTGATATCCTCGCCTGGAATCACAACCAGGTTAAAGTCATAGTTGGTTTGTTCAAACATGGTGAAGTTGGCGACTTCGAGATTGTCCTCCGTTTGATTCCCCGATTGCTCCACCTGTTCGTCGAGCGGGTAATTTTCAAAGATCATAATATGAGAAATCAGATCCTGCTTTTGGCTTGTTTTCCCCTGAATCTCATACAGTGGATAGGTGTCGTAAGCACGACCTGCCAGCGATTGTGCCTGTGTACGTTTCATGACCTCGACAAAGGCTTCGTCTTTGGATGACTGCACACGGATAGGTACTGTATTAATGAACAGACCCACCATATTTTCGATCCCTGCAATCTCAGCCGGTCTACCCGACACAACACCGCCAAAAACCACATCCGAGCTGGCATTATAACGTTGAAGAATCAGTCCCCAGGCTGTCTGCATGAGTGTGTTGACGGTCACGTGATTTCGCTTCGCGACAACATCCATTTTACCGGTCAAGGCTGCACCCAGATGGAGAACATGCTCATTCAGAACATAGCCCGCTTCTTTGGCTTGTGATTTCGTTTTGCCGTCCGGCAATACGGTGTTCCCGTCATAGTCTTCGAGGTATTGGCTCCAATACGTTGAAGCTTCTTGATCATCCTGTGCGTCAAGCCACTCGATATAACGGCTATAGGGCTGAGCTGGCGGCAGCACAGGCTGTAATTGCTGTTTCTTGGCAGAATAATAATCGAACAGCTCCTGTGTAATGATCGGGATACACCAGCCATCCATGACAATATGGTGGAAGCTCCACAATACAAGACAGCTTTGATCCTTCTGCAAGACGGTCACTCGCATCAGCGAATCTTCTGACAAGCTGAATCCCTTAACCATATCTTCAGCCGTGTAAGCCTTGATCCGGGCTTCTTGTTCCTGCATAGATGCGTCGCGCAAATCTACGTAGTGCAGAGGGATTAACCGCTGCTTAAAGACAACTTGCAGCGGTACATCAGCAATGTTGTTGTAAAAGCCGGTACGTAGTATGGCATGTCGTTGCACCAAAGCCTGGAAGCTCTCGAAGAAGATATCTACATCGAAGCTGCCACGCAGCTCAAACGTTGCCTGTTCGAAGTATGAAGAGGAGTCCGGCTCCAGCAAGCTGTGAAACAGCATTCCCTTCTGCATTGGCGTCAGCTTGTACACATCCTCAATCTCTCCGATGTGGGTCGTCTGCGCCGTGAGTCGATCAAGCTGCTCCAATGTTAATCCTTGGAACAGAACATCACTTGGCGTAAGCTGTGAACGCTCCTGAGCCACACAATGCCGGATGACCTCACTAAGGCTTGACTGTAATAATTCAGCAAAATGACTCACCGTCTCCTTACGATACTGCCTGCTGCTGTACGTAATCGTCAGTGATAGCTGGCCTTCGGCAATCATGCCATTTACATCCAGAGCATATTGCTGTGGTGTGAGATCGCTGAGCGCCTTACCAACTGAATGTGTGGATAGGCTAAGGGCATTACCCTCCAAATCCTGATCAAACTGCCCAAGATAATTGAAGGAAATCTCCGGCTCTGCGCCGAATCCGACACTTTTCTCCGGTGCCATATACTTCAGAAGACCGTAGCCGATTCCTTTGTGCGGAACATCTCGCAAATTCTCCTTGATGCGCTTGATTCGCGCAGATACTTCCTGTCCGCCTTGCAGGTTCAGCAGAACCGGATACTGGGTTGTGAACCAGCCCACGGTACGGGTAATATCCAGGTCTGGTACGATCATTTCCCGTCCATGCCCTTCAAGATTGACCAAAATCCGCTCCATGCCTGTCCAGCGCTGAACGGCTGCCCCCAGAGCAGTCAAGAGCAAATCATTCGTCTCCGTATGATACGCCCGGTTCGCTTGTCGCAACAGCAGGTCCGTTTCTTCCGCAGACCACGTTACCGTAACCGATTCAGTATCCCGAATGGTGCCTGGCTCCTGATCCTCATCCTTCGGCAGTGGGGCTAAAGTTGCCTCCTCGATTTGCTGCCAGTATGCACGCTCCTTGTCCAGAGCAGGCCCTGCTGCATACTTCGCCGCTTGCTCCGACCACACAAGATACGAATCGGTCTTTTGTGGAAGAACAATCGCTTGTCCATTCAACGCCTGTTCGTATCCGGCTGCAATGTCCTCGAACAGGATGCGCCAGGATACGCCGTCAACCAGGAGGTGATGAATGACAATCAACAAATGATCGCCATCGTCACAATGGAACAGGCCTAGCTTGAACAGTGGGCCACCTTCCAAGTCAAAGCTCGCCTGAATGGCATCGGCTTGGGCCTGAACCGCGGCTGTCTGGTCTTCCGCCTGCCGCATATCGGCGATATCCAATGTATAGAGTTCTCCTTCGTCCGTTCCCCGATTCCAAGCTGTGTATCCAGCTTCTGTAGGCCGGAAAACCATGCGCAGCGCGTCATGATGGATCGCAATTTGGTCCATTGTCAACCGGAGTGCAGCCTCATCAAAGCCGTCTTTCCGATAGAGCATAACAGCATGATTGTAATGGTGCGGCTCCGCTGTATGGCGTTCAAAGAACCAACGCTGAATTGGCATTAACTCTGCTGCACCTTTAATCTCACCCTGCTCTGCTGTACGTCCGGCTGCCTGAAGATACGGGCTTAGCTCGGCAATTGTCGGATATTTGAAGAGATCCTTCATCTCTAATTTATATCCGGACTGGAACAATCTCGAGGACACTTGGATCGCCTTGATGGAGTCACCACCCAGATCGAAGAAATGATCATGGATGCCGACCTGCTGCGCCCCCAGCACACCTTGCCATACGGATGCCAATGCTTCCTCAGCCTTCGTCCTTGGCGCTTCATAAACCGCTCCAGTCTGCACATTGGCCTCCGGAGCCGGAAGCGCTTTGCGATCCAGCTTGCCATTTGGCGTCAATGGCATCTGTTCCAATTGCATAAAGTAAGACGGAATCATATAAGCCGGCAGTTCAGCAGCCAAGGCTTTTCTCAACTCGCCTACCGTTAGCATCTGATCGGCAGTGAAATAGCCGACAAGCACTTTTTGTCCACTTCCATCCTCCCGGGCGAGCACAACGGCCTCCCTTACAGACGGAGCATGGAGCAGCTTCGCTTCCACTTCGCCCAGCTCGATACGGTAACCACGGATTTTAACCTGATGGTCAATCCGTCCCAGGTACTCCATGCTGCCATCCGGCATCCAGCGTGCCAAGTCACCCGAGCGGTACATGCGCTCGCCCGCTTCAAATGGATGAGCGACAAACTTCTCTTCCGTCAATTCCGGTCGGTTCAGGTAGCCGCGCGCCAGGCCTTCGCCCGCCACATAGAGTTCACCCGGAATACCAATCGGCTGTGGTCGGCGTTGTTCATCCAAAATGTACGCACGCAGCGTCGGAATCGTGGTGCCGATATTGCTGCGGCCCTGTTCAATTTCCAGCTCTGTAATTTCCTTGTATGTTACATGCACGGTCGTTTCGGTAATGCCGTACATGTTGATGAGCTGCACTTGCGGGTACTTCGTTCTCCAGTCCTTGAGCAAGGCCGGGCTTAATGCCTCTCCACCGAAGATGATCATGCGGAGGCTCAGTTCTGCCGCGTGATGACCAAGCTCTTCCTGTAGCAATTGGTAAAAGTAGGTCGGCGTCTGATTCAAAACGGTGACCTTCTGGTCTTTCAGCAATTGCAGGAAACGATCCGGACTCTTCGCGGTAAGCGATGGAACGATGACCAATCGTCCTCCGTTCAGCAATGCCCCGTACATTTCCCATACGGAGAAGTCAAAGCAGAACGAATGGAAGAGTGTCCACGTATCCTGAGGACCGAAATCAAATAGATTTTTATCATTAAAGAGCAGGCGAACTACATTTTTGTGCTCAATCAGCGTTCCCTTTGGCTTGCCTGTCGTACCCGATGTGTAGATGACGTAGGCAAGATGCTCAGGTCCGGCCGCAGGCTCCAGGTTGGAGACATCTTTCTTGTAGGAAGCCGTCTTGTCCAGACTTACGATGTCCCCGGCGAAGGAGACACGTTGTTCCAGATGCGCTTGTGTCAGCAGCAGCTTGGCTCCCGAATCCTCAAGCATAAAGCGAATGCGGTCCTCTGGATATTCAGGGTCTACAGGGACATAGGCCCCGCCTGCCTTCAAGATGGCTAAAATCCCGACCACCATTTCAAGGGAACGATCCGCCATGATTCCAGCCAAACCGTCTGGTTGCAGACCACGCTCCCTCAGCGTTCTGGCAAGTCCGTTGGCCCGCTCATTCAGCTCGCTATAGGACAGGGCTGCATCTTCACAAACAACTGCCACTGCGTTTGGAGTACGGACAGCCTGTTCCTCGAACAGCGTATGAATCGTCTTGTCACGAGGATAATCTGCTTTCGCTTCGTCTGTATCCTTCATCAGCCTTGATTTTTCCTCAGGTGTCACGATATCAAGGGATGACAACGGCATTGCTGGATTGGCAGTTGCTTCCCGAATAAGCTGTACAAAATGGCCCGCCATCCGCTCAGCAGTCTCTCGCTTGTAGATCGCAGTCGAGTACTCAAGCGTGCAGTTCAATACCCCATCTACTTCACTCACGGTCAGCGTAAGGTCAAACTTGGCGGCCGGATGTACATGATCGTAAGGAGTGAAGCGCAATCCCTCTATTTCTTGTTCTCCCTGCTCGATATTTTGCAGGACAAACATGGTATCAAATAGCGGGTTGCGGCTCAGGTCACGTTGAAGCTCCAGCTTTTCTACCAGCTCCTCGAACGGATAATCCTGGTTTTCATAGGCCCGCAGCGCTGTTTCCTTCACTTCCTGCAAATAAGCCTCGAAAGACTTCTCCCCTTCCGGATAAGTACGTAGTGCCACTGTGCCGACGAACATACCGATGAGGCCTTCGAGTGTGGCATGGGATCTTCCCGCCACAGGTGAACCGACAATGACATCTTCCTGACCTGTGTACTTGTGCAAGAGCGCTGTATAGGCTGCCAGCAGTACCATGAACAGAGTAGAACCCGTTCGGGTAGCCAGCTCCTGGAGTGAACCGCTCAGAGAAGAATCAATATGGAAGTCGATTCGATCCCCCGCAAAGCTTCGCACCGCAGGACGGACTTCATCTCCCGGCAAATCCAGCACTGGCAAGCTTCCGCGGAATGCATCCAGCCAGTAAGCTTCCTGGGCCTTAAGACGTTCGCTTCCGAGTTGCTCTTGCTGCCATACGGCATAGTCTGTGTACTGGATCTGTAGCGCAGGTAATAAGTCCTCCTCTTGATAGAAGCGGAGAAACTCTTCTATGAGAATATTCATAGAAACCCCATCTGAGACAATATGATGCATGTCAAACAACAGTAAGTGGCGCTCATGCGCAATCCGGATGAGGCCGACCCGCAGCAATGGAGCCTCGCCAAGATCAAAAGGACGGACAAATTGCTGAAGGGTAGCTCCTGCCTCTTCCTCGCTCAACTCCGCATATTCCACAGTAAACGGAACATCTGTTAGGAGCTGCTGTACAGGTTCACCGTTAACGGTCACAAAACGGGTACGCAGCGAACCATGGCGATGAATCAGACGACGGAATGCCTGCTCCAGCCGTTCCCGATCCAGGGCTCCCTCAACCGTAAGGATACCCGGCATATTGTAGCTCAGCTCTCCGCCTTCCAACTGACTTAGAATAAACAAGCGTTTTTGGGCTGAGGACAATGGGTAGTGCTCACGCACGCCCGCTGTGGGAATTTCTTCAAAATCCAGCGGTGTATAGCTCTCAATGGCATGAGCCAAGCCTTCAATGGTAGGAGACTCGAACACTTCTCTCAGACTAATTTCGCGATTCATTTCCTTGCGAATTCGTGAGACTAGCAGGGCTGCACGCAGTGAATGACCTCCAAAATGGAAGAAATTATCATTCACTCCCGCGTTCTCTACACCCAACACTTCTTGCCAAATTTCAGCTAATTGAATTTCCACAGGTGTCTTCGGAGCTACAGATGAAGCAGCTACCCATCCGTGTTCTCCCTGCAACGCTTTTCGATCGATTTTTCCGTTCGACGTCAGAGGCATATCCTCTAGCTGTATGAAGCGGGAAGGGATCATATATCCAGGTAACATCTCCGACAGAACTGTCCGGAGCTCGGATGCCTCAAGTTTCTGAGCGGCTACGAAGTAAGCGACCAGATCCTTCTGACCGTCATCGCCTTCCACAGCCATGACCACGACTTCCTGTACGGACGGCACTCTGAGCAATTGTGCTTCGACCTCACCCAACTCGATTCGATAACCGCGAATTTTGACTTGGTGATCTATTCGACCCAAGTACTCGATGGTACCATTCGGTAACCAGCGAACCAAGTCACCCGTTCGATACATACGCTCCCCTGGAGTAAACGGATTTTCCACAAACTTCTCATCCATTAACGCAGGCCGGTTATGATACCCCCGTGCTAACCCGATACCCGAAACGCAGAGCTCTCCAGCTACGCCGACAGGCAACAATCTGAAATGGTCATCCAAGATGTACACGCTATGGTTAGCAATAGGTCGTCCAATAGACACAATATCCGTTGCTTCCTCACTGTCCGGGACAGACCAGATTGTGGTGCATACGGAGTCTTCCGTTGGGCCATAGCCATTGGAGTATCGCACATGCTTCCTCCACTTTTCGATCAACTCGACCGATGCGGCCGATCCGGCGGTAAGCAGGCATCGCAGTGCTGGCAGGCGCTCCGGCTCAAGGTGGATAGCGTAAGCTGGTGGCAAAGTCGCTATCGTAATTCCCTTGTCGTTTAGGAACTGCTCGAACAAGGTATAATCTAAAATGTCTTGTGTAGAAGGAATACACAGAGCAGCCCCTTGGCTCAGTGCCGTTAAAATTTCCGAAACCGATGCATCGAACGACAGGCTTGCAAACTGAACGATCCGATCCTGCGGTGTAACTTCGAAGTGTGCCCCATATACGTCCGAAAGATTTTGCAGTCCCCGATGTTCAACTAATACGCCCTTAGGCTGACCCGTCGTACCTGAAGTATAGATCACGTAAGCCAGATCATCCGGACCAGCAGTATCCTTCAAATTCGAGGTGTCGGCATCATATGTCGATGGTTCATCCAGCAACAAAACATTTTCCGTCCATCCAAGATGCTCCAGGAGACGGGTCTGTGTAAGGATCAGCTTCGCCCCGGAATCTTCAAGCATGTAACTGATTCGTTCTTTCGGATACTCTGGATCAATGGGAACATAGGCACCCCCCGCTTTCATAATGCCGTAGATTCCAACGATCATTTCGAGCGACCGTTCAGCAATCAGTCCCACCAGATCTCCCGTCTGGATTCCCTGAGTACGCAGCTTTCTTGCCACTCCGTTGGCTTTTGCATTGAGCTCGGCATAGGTCAGCATCTCGTCCTCGAACAGAATGGCAGTTGCGTCTGGCGTTCGTCCCGCCTGTTCCTCCAACAGCCCGTGGAACGTGCTACAGTGCTCGTAACTAACTTTCGTGTTTCCCCATACGTTCAGAATCTGCTCTCTCTCCTGCGGCGTGACCAATTCCAGAGCATCCACGGAAATGGCAGGGTTCTCTACAATTTGTTCCATGAGGTGAATCAAGTGTCCCTTGATTTGCTCAATCGTCATTTGATCATAGACGAGCGCATTGTATTGGAAAAGCAATCTCATCTCTTCGCCAGGGAGGATAATTAAATTAAAATCGTAATTCGTTTGCTCCAGAAGCTCAGCGTCCTCAATCTCAAAGTCAGCCTCGCCACCACCCAGACGCTCTACCTCTTCCTCAACAGGATAGTTCTCAAATACCATAATATGTGAGATTAAATCCTGTTTCTGATCGGTCTCAGCCTGAATCTCAAACAGCGGGTAGGTGTCGTACATATGAGAAGCCATAAATTGTTCCTGCTGCTGCTTCATCAGAATGGAGAAGGGGAGATTTTCCTCCGTCTTCACACGCACTGGAATCGTATTGATGAACAAACCGATCATTCGATCAATGCCCGGAATTTCTGCCGGTCTGCCGGATACTACACTTCCGTATACGACATCCCGGCTACCGTTATAGCGTTGAAGTGCAATGCCCCAGATGGATTGCAGCAATATATTCATCGTGACATGAGCATCTCTGGCTACCTTTTCCAGGCGTCCGGTTAATTCCTTGCCTAGGATGTAATTTTGCTTTTCTGATACATACCCTTCCCCTTTACTTGTTTCCCCGACCTGAGGTAAAAGCGTCTGTTGCTCGTAACCGGCCAGATATCGACTCCAATAGTTGGACGCAGCTGTCTCATCCTGCTTTTCCAGCCATTCAATGTATCGACTGTACGGCTGAACCTCTGCCAACTCAGGTTCTCTTCCTTCCAGGAGGGCAAAATAATGCTCAAACACCTCCTGCGTAATTAACGGAACACACCATCCATCCATGACGATGTGGTGAAAGCTCCATAAGAGACGGAAGCTATCTTCACCTGTGCACAAAATCGAAACACGGAGAAGCTCATCTTCGGATAGGTTGAAGCCCTGTGCTTTGTCTTTTACAGCAAATGTCTGCAAGTAAGCTTCGCGCTGCGATGCGTTCATCTCCCGCAGGTCTTCATATACCAGTTTGGCGCCTCTGTGCCGAAAAACAACCTGTAAAGGCTCGCTGCCCCATCCGCTATAAAAGTTCGTGCGCAGGATGGCATGCCGCTCCACCAATGCATCCAGACTGTGTCCAAAGGCTGCCGGATCAAAGCTACCCTTAAAGTCAAAGGCAGCCTGCTCAAAATAGGCACCTGTATGCGGCTCAAACATATCATGAAACAGCATACCCTTCTGCATCGGCGTCAGACTGTATACATTCTCAATATCACCTATGTGGCTGGTCTGCTTAGAGAGCTCTTCCAGATCGTCAATGCTTAGACCCTTCGCAAGCACGTCGCTTGGTGTCAATACAGTTCTTTCCTGGGTTACGCAATGGTGGAGAAGCTGCCGCAAGCTCTCTTCAATATATCCAGCGAGCTGTTCCATCGTAGATGACTTATACTGTTTTCCGTTATAAGTAATCGTCAGAGACAGGGCTCCGTCCGTCACCATGCCATTGATATCTAGCGCATAGGCTGGTTCCTCCAACAAGCTTTGGGCGCTTCCGGTCGGATAAGGCGAAATCTGCAACGAGCTTCCCTGCAAATCCTGATCAAATTGCCCCAGATAGTTAAAAGAAATCTCAGGCTGCAAGCTGAAGCTGTCTGCGTCCACCTGACTTGCCATGGTTTTGAGTACCCCGTATCCGATGCCTTTGTTCGGAATTCGGCGCAGCCCTTCTTTTACAGACTTGATCAAGGCTGCCTCTTCCAGGTTATCCCCCAAGTCTAAAATCACCGGATATTGACTTGTAAACCAGCCGACGGTACGGGTGATGTCGATATTCGGTATAATCGGCTCACGACCGTGTCCTTCCAGATTCACAGCAACCTTTCCGATGCCGGACCACTTGAATACCGCCATGCCCAGAGCGGTCAATAGCAGATCGTTCGTCTCCGTTTGATAAGCGCGGTGGGCTTTTCTCAACAGTTGGTCGGTTTCTTCTACAGTCCATTGTGCTGTTACCACTTCGCTATCCCGTAAAAGGAGGCTTTCTACAGCTGTATCCTTCGGCAACTGCTCGAGCTGCTGGCCTTCCATGTCTCTCCAATACGCCTGATGAATTTCGATTTCCGGGCTTTCCGAATAACGGAAAAGAGCATCACCCCAGTCACGGAAGGCGTCCGTCTTCTGCGGGAATGTCAGCACTTGTCCTTGAGTCACCTGTTCATAGCCTGCTGCGATATCCTCAAACAAAATCCGCCAGGATACTCCGTCCACCACCAAATGGTGGATCACGATCAGGAGATGGTCTCCATCCTGACAATGGAAAAGTCCTAACTTCAGCAGCGGACCCTCTGCCAGATTGATGCTGCGCTGAATGTCGTCCGACAACACTGTAATGGCTGCGACCGGATTGGATTCATTCCGTAAATCAGCGGTAAGCAGGCTATAAAGCTCTCCTTCTTCAAGACCACGATTCCAAGCCTCGTAGCCATGCTCTGTCTGACGAAAAACCATGCGAAGGGCGTCATGATGCTCAGCGAGTTTTCTCAACACCTGATGCAAGGCCTTTTCCTCAAACCCCTGTTCACGATACAGCATAACCGCTTGATTGAAGTGATGAGGCTCTGCCTGCTTCCGTCCAAAGAACCACTGTTGGACTGGAGTCAAGCGAGTCGCTCCACGCACAACTCCCTGTTCAGCCATATGCACAGCCGTTTGTATTTGCGCGCTTAGCTCCGCAATGGTTGGAGATTTGAACAGCTCCTTCATCTCTAAGCGATAACCAGCCTGTAGTAGCCGAGATGAAACCTGAATAGCCTTAATGGAGTCTCCTCCCAATTCAAAGAAATTGTCATGGATTCCCACCTGTTCGGCACCCAGTACCCCTTGCCAAACAGACGCCAAGGCTTCTTCGGCCGGTGTACGGGGAGCCGTGTACTTCCGTCCCGTATGCGCACCCACTTGAGGAGCCGGCAGAGACCTGCGGTCCACTTTTCCGTTCGACGTTAATGGCATACGATCCAGTTGCACAAAATAGGACGGGATCATATAACTCGGAAGCACTTGCGACAGGGCAAGACGCACTTCGCCTGCCGTGAGCATACGATCCGCCACATAATAAGCGCAAAGCTGCTTCTCTCCAAGCTCATCCGCGCGGACGACTACTACGGCGTCGATGACCCCCTCCACCTTGGCCAGTTGGGCATCTATTTCGGGGAGTTCGATGCGATAACCGCGTATTTTGACCTGTTCATCAATTCTTCCCTTAAATTCCAGATTTCCATCCGCAAGCCAGCGTACCAGATCGCCCGTTCGGTAGCAGAGCTCTCCATCCTTCACAGGACTAGGGACAAATTTTTCTGCCGTGAGATCAGGGCGATTGAGATATCCGCGCGCTACACCTTCACCGCCGACAATCAGTTCGCCCCAAGCTCCAATAGGTTGCAATTGAAGCGATCCATTGACCACATAAGCGGTCGAATTACTGATGGGGCGACCAATCGGCACCACCCCTTCAGCACGACCCGGAATCTTGTAGGTGGTGGAGAAGGTCGTATTCTCTGTCGGACCATAGCAATTGATAGGGACAAGATCAGGATTGGCCTCAATCACACGGTTCATATGAGATACGGACAGTACGTCACCACCGACGAACAATGTTTTTAGCCCTCTAAACAGGTACTCATCCTGCAGTGAAAGCTGATTAAAAAGCGGTGAAGTGAGCCACAACGTCGTAATCCCGTACTTGGCAATGGCAGCTTTGAGCCTATCAGCAATCAGGATGTCGTCGTTCTCCACGAAATAGAGCTGTCCGCCGTTAAGCAACGCCCCCCATATCTCGAAAGTAGAGGCATCGAAGGCCACCGCTCCTGTCTGCAAAATTCGGGTGGATTCATTCAGCTCCACATAATTGGTTTCCTTGACCAGACGAACCACGTTCCGGTGTTCAACCATAACACCCTTCGGTCTACCCGTCGTACCCGAAGTATAGATGACATAAGCGAGTCCCTGCGATCCATGGACAGTCTCCTCCGACTGACCGAGTTCATCTGCATAAGCCTCTTCACTGCTGAGGTCCACAATCGGTAAACCGTAGTCTACACT
This sequence comes from Paenibacillus maysiensis, assembly GCF_000520815.1. Taxonomy (GTDB): domain Bacteria; phylum Bacillota; class Bacilli; order Paenibacillales; family Paenibacillaceae; genus Paenibacillus; species Paenibacillus maysiensis. Next base: position 20,645 of record NZ_ASRY01000237.1, read on the forward strand.
TACAAACTCACCCTTTTGCACCAATAGTAGCTTGGCACCTGAATCATTGAGCATATAGCGAACCCGATCCTCAGGGTATTCGGGATCAATAGGCACATAGGCTCCACCCGCCTGAAGCACCGCAAGCATACCAATAACCATCTCGATGCTTCGTCCGCCCATCACGGCCACAGGCTGCTCCCTCAACGTTCCCAAACGACGCAGCGTTTGGGCTAGCCGCCCCGCCTTCTCTTCCAATTCGAGGTAGGTTAGCCGAACATCGCCGAATACAAGCGCCGTCTGTTCCGGTGTACGCTTGACTTGCTCTGCGAACAGCTCGTGAATAGTCTTGTCCCTTGGATAAGGAGCCGATGTCGAGTTAAATACTTCAACGATCTGTACTTTCTCCTCAGGTGTGATCATTTCAATCTCGGCCAGTTGCAACTGAGGATTGGCTGCGACTGCGTGCAGAACCCGGAGCAAGTGCGTTGCAAGTCGCTCTACACTATCACGCCGATATAAAGCCGTACTATACTCGAGGCCAAAGGCTAGTTCTGCTCCCTGCTCCTCTACATTGAGTGACAGGTCAAATTTGGCTGTAACGGTCTCCAGCGGGTAAGGAGTAAAGCGCAGTCCATCCATTTCCTGCTCTTCCTGCTCCGTATTTTGCAATACCAACAGGGTGTCAAAGAGTGGATTGCGGCTGACATCACGTCCTACACCCAGCTTCTCAATCAGTTTCTCCAATGGATAGTCCTGATGCTCGAATGCCTTGAGCGCCGTTTCCTTGATTTCGAGGAGATAATCCTGAAAGGTCTTATCTCCCGCCGGATAGCTGCGCATACCCAGTGTATTGACGAACATCCCGATGATGCCCTCAAGCTCCGCTTGCGGTCTTCCGGCCACCGGAGAACCTACGATGATGTCCTCCTGCCCCGTATATTTGTGCAGCAGCACCGAATAAGCAGACAGCAATACCATATACAGCGTAGTACCTGTACGGGATGCAAGCTCTTGTAATGCCTTATTGCCGGACGCATCCAATGTAAAATCAATTCGGCTACCCTCGAAGCTGCGAACAGAAGGTCTTTGATAATCCGTAGGCAAATCAAGTACAGGCAGTTCCCCTTCAAAAGCCTGCAGCCAGTACGCTTCATGCTCTTGCCATTGGTTCTCTGAATGCTCCCGTTGCCATACAGCATAATCCTTGTACTGGATGTGCAGCTCTGGCAGCTGTTCCCCTTGATACAATGAGGTGAGTTCTTCCACCAGTATTTGAATGGAAACCCCATCCGAAATGATATGGTGCATATCAAACAGCAACAGATGACGTTCCTCATGTAGCTTCACCAAGCCAACACGCAGTAATGGAGCCTGACTAAGATCAAAGGCACGGATAAAGCTGCGTACGAGCGTATCCGCCTCCTCCACCGAAGCTTCTGTGTAGTCCAACGCGAATGACACATCCCTGTGCACACGCTGAACAAGCTCTCCATCCTTCATATAGAAGCCGGTTCTCAGGGATTCGTGACGCTGGATCAGTGCCTGGAACGCGGACTCCAGCCGAATGCGATCCAACGGTCCATCCACTGTGAATGCCCCAGGCATATTGTAGCTGAGCTCTCCCCCGTCCATTTGTCTCAACACATATAACCGCTTCTGCGCTGAGGACACAGGGTAAGCTTCGCTTTCCTCCGCCTGTGGAATGGATTCATACACGGTTGGAATGCGTTCCTTCAGCAGTCGCGCCAGGGACTCAACCGTAGGCGACTGAAACACTTCACGCAGCGAAATGCTGCATCCGAGCTCTTTTTGAATCCGTGAAACGAGCAGTGTCGCCCGCAAAGAGTGACCACCAATTTCAAAGAAATTATCTCTAACGCCCACGCGGGCAACTCCCAAAATATCCTGCCAGATTAGCGCTAGCTGGGCTTCCGCAGCAGTTCTCGGAGCCAAATAATCCTCGCTGGATTGTGTACTACCCTCAGGAGCTGGCAGAGCGCGACGATCCAGCTTGCCATTTGGCGTAAGCGGCATTTGCTCCAGCCGGACAAAATAAGAAGGGATCATATAAGCTGGTAGTTCCGCCGCCAACTGAGACCTTAATTCGCCCGGCGAAAGGTCGGTAGTGGCTACGTAGTAGGCGCACAGCAATTTTTGGCCCTGTTCGTCGTCCCGTGCGAGGACAATCGTTTCCCGTACGTTCGGAGCCTTGAGAATTTGCGCTTCTACCTCGCCAAGCTCAATTCGGTAGCCACGAATTTTGACCTGATGGTCGATCCGGCCCAAATATTCGATATTACCATCAGGCAACCAGCGAGCCAGATCTCCAGTGCGGTACATCCGATCTCCCGTCCGAAACGGATGCTCAACGAATTTCTCAGCCGTCAAATCTGGACGGTTCAAATACCCTCGGGCAAGACCGTCGCCCGCGATATATAGCTCCCCTGGGACCCCGACAGGCTGTAGGCGTCTTTGCTCATCAAAAATGTAAGCGCTAAGTGTCGGAATCGTTTTGCCAATATTGCTTTTCCCCGCTTCAATCTCATGTTCCGTGATTTCCTTGTAGGTGACATGGACCGTTGTTTCCGTAATACCGTACATATTAATCAGCTGCACATCAGGATACTTGACCCGCCAGTTTCTCAGAAGAGACGGACTTAAGGCCTCTCCACCAAAAATGATTTTTCTAAGGCTAAGCTCTGTCGAAGAGTGCGCCAATTCTTCCTGTAGCACCTGATAAAAATACGTTGGCGTCTGGTTCAAAATGGTGACTTGGTTGTCTTTCAACAACTCCAGGAAAGCTGCTGGACTCTTGGCTGTGAGAGACGGAACAATCACCAATTTTCCTCCGTAAAGAAGGGCTCCATACATCTCCCAAACGGAGAAATCGAAGCAGAACGAATGAAATAGCGTCCACGTATCCTGAGCACTGAAATCAAATAAATTTTGATCGTTAAAGAGCAGTCGAACTACATTTTTATGCTCAATCAGCGTTCCCTTCGGCTTGCCGGTTGTACCCGACGTGTAGATAACATAGGCTAGATTGCCGGGTCCCGAAATGCTCTCCAGATTTGAAGCGTCTCCTGTATACGATGCAGCTTCGTCCAGATTCACAAGCTTTCCGTCAAAAGTAGTGCACTCCCATAGATGGCTTTGAGTGAGCAACAGATGGACTCCCGAATCCTCCAGCATATAATGGATACGTTCTTCGGGATAATCAGGATCAATCGGTACATAGGCACCTCCTGCTTTCAAAATGGCCAACATGCCGACGATCATCTCCAAGGAACGGTCAGCCATGATCCCTACGAGCGTATCTGCTTCTACTCCCTCAGAGCGCAAATATCTCGCAAGCTGGTTAGCCTGCTCGTTTAGAGCTCGGTATGTAATGCACTGCTCGCCCATCTGAACGGCAACATGATCGGGCGTGCGCTCGGCTTGTTCTTCGAATAAGCCATGAATTGTCTTTTCACGCGGATAATCAGCTACAATCCCTTCCGAGAGAGCCAAAATGGATTGCTCATCTGCTTCTCCCAGCAGGGTTACCTCTGCGATGGAAAGCTGCGGTGTATGAATGATCTGCTCGGCGATCGTAAGCAACTGGGAAACCATGTCCGTTACTTCACTGCGTTCAAACAGCTTTGCCCGGTAATCGACATCCAGTACCAGCTCGCCTTCATCCAGGATCTCCACGATATGAAGCACAAAATCATTCACTTCGTCGCCGCAGAAATCATAATCCGTCAAAATGCGCACATCTTCCAGGTCAACCCAATTGATAAGTCGGTATTCCATGGAAACGCCAAAAAGACGCTGAATATCCTTGTTGCCATGCATTTCTCTTAGATCCTGGATTAACTGATTGTATGGATATTTCTGATGCCGCAGGATTGACAGCTGATCCCTGGCTACATCCTGCAGAAAGCTCAATACATCCATGTCCTTTTCGACGTATGTTCTGGCCGCAGCCGTACTAACGAACATACCGATCTTTTGCTTCTCTTTTTTGTTCCCCCGGTTAGCGAACGAAGTACCAATCACCACATCCGGCTGATTCGTCACTTTGTGTATGTAGATATACATCACACCCATGAAGAACTGAAACAGGGAAATCCTGTTCTGCTGGCAAAATGCCTGTAGCTCATGATAAAGCACCTCTGGTACGGTAAAATGCTCCCGAACGGCTTGAGTACTTAGAGATAACGGGTTATATGACTTCCAACCCGTAAGCTCAGGCAAATCAGAAAATTTATCAAGCCAGTATGCCTTATCCTTTTGGTATCTGTCAGAAAGTTCATATGCGTTCTCTTCTGCAATATATTGAATATAAGAGCAATCGTCATTCAGTGTGGGTTCATTTCCTTGAATGATTTGCATGTAAAACTCGGTCAACTGATTGCCATAGATCACCATTGAGATCCCGTCAGAAATAATATGGTGCATCTTGGTATTAATCCAATACTCTTCCTCGCTAATCTTCACAATCAAAAACTGGAATAGCTCAGAATCCAGCAGTGGCAAGGGTTTCCTCTTGTGCTGCTCAAGTAAGGCTTCCACCTCAGATATATTTTCATAATGGGTAAGATCCAGATATTCCAACTGTCTCTCTTCATAAGGAACGACATACTGCTGGGGCACTCCATCCACTGAGGTAATACGAATGCGGAACGCATCATATTGTTTGATTATCAAATGAATAGACTTCATGAAAGCAGCAATATGGATACGACCCTTCATCTTGGCTGTACCGGAAAGCTGTGACACTGACGTATCTGGATAGAGTAATTCGGTATACCATATACGCTTCTGCGCATTTGTTAAATCATATAACTGCATGTCATTCATCTCGTTCACTCCTATTCCGTGATGTGATTATCCTCCCGCTGCTACTGGCAGTCAGGAGGACAAAAGGACCGTTTAATGTACGCTTCCTCCGGTCATTGATCAAGTGAAACAATTTCTTCCGCCTCAGCCACCAAACGCTCGCCTACAGAAGCACGACCGCTGCCGAGTATATATCCCCGCCGACGCTTGATCACTTCAAAATAGAGATCAATTCGGTCCCCTGGCCTCGCCAAGCTATGGAATCGAACTCCATTAAGGTTGGTCATATATGAAATACCTTTTTTGTCAATCGCAGCGAATGCCGCCAATTGTGCGAGCGACTCCACGATCAACATAGGAGGCATGTATGGATTAGCCTCTGTAATAAACCATTCACTCCAGGTAACAAGCTTGTACCCCTTCGCCCATTGCGACGTTTCGTACCCAGTCACGCCATCCAGCAGAAGAAACGGGTACCTGTGTGGAAGCACATCCGGGATATGGATTAGCTCTTCGCTCACAGGCTTATACCCCCTCCCACTTGCGAACAGCAAGACAGACGTTGTGCCCCCCGAAACCAAAGGAATTACTAATCGCCGCACGGACCTCGCGTTCCTGATATACATGCGGTACAAAATTCAGTTCAGGGGCTTCGGGATTGTCACAATTGAGTGTCGGTGGTACTTTGCCGTGGATCATGCTCTGTACAGTTGCAATTAATTCGACTGCCCCTGCTCCGCCCATTAAATGGCCTGTCATGGATTTAATAGACGATATCGCCAAATGGGGAGCATGCTCCCCAAATACCTTCTGAATGGCATTAATCTCCATGCGGTCGTTAAACGGCGTACTCGTACCATGAGCATTGACATAGTCGATTTCCTGTGGTGTCAAGCCACCATCCTGCAGTGCGATGCTGATCGCTTCTGCCGGACCGGAGCCCGAGGGGTCTGGAGCCGTGATATGATACGCATCGGTTGTGCATCCGTAACCCGCAACCTCGGCCAAAATGGTAGCCCCGCGGTTCAAGGCATGCTCCAGCTCCTCCAGCACTAAGACCCCTGCTCCTCCGCCGATGACGAATCCATCGCGGTCCACATCAAACGGACGACTGGCCTTTTGCGGCTCTTCATTGCGTCTGGAGAGCGCATGGATATTCGCAAAAGATGCCAAATCAAGCTGACTAAAATTAGCCTCTGATCCTCCAGCGACCACGACATCAGCCGTGCCGTACTGGATCGTACGTAATGCTTCACCAATGGCATTACTTCCTGTGGCGCAAGCCGTAACCACGGCAAACGAAGGTCCCTTGGCTCCGATAGCAATGGATATTTCACCAGGCGCTGAATTAATCATCATGGAGGAAACAAAATAAGGAGAAACCCTTTTGGGACCCAGCTTTGTTAATTTCCCGTAGTTCTCCTCTATGACGTCTAGGCCGCCTGCTCCAGAGCCGACAATAACCCCCACGCGGCCTGCATTCCGCTCATCAATCACTAATTTCGATTGCTCCATTGCCTGCCGTGCAGCCGCTAGGGCAAACTGAGTGAACTGTGCGACTTTATTAGCTTCCTTCTTGCTCATATATTGCAACGGATCAAAGCCCGTAACCTGTGCGCCAATCTTTGTCGGAATGTCCGCTGTATCAAAAGCAGTGACAGGTCCGATGCCGCTCTTTCCTTCCAACAGTGAATTCCAGAAATCCGTAAGATTAAGCCCAACCGGCGTTACGACTCCCTGTCCTGTAACCACAACACGTCTTCTCACTGTACCCACGTCCTTCGCTGAAATTAATTCTTGGAAGCCTGTTGCTCGTAGAGAGGAAAGTCGCCATACACATGACTGATTTTTTCATGCACATCCGCAAGATCAGCATATACCTCGACGACCACAAGCTTGTTCTCCTGATACTTTTGCCAAGCAAGCTGAAGCTGTTCCCGGGCCTCCCCCTTGCTCCGGATTGCAAGACTTTCCACAAATTCATACTGTGGAATTTGGATTCCTGTCTTGGCCGCCTCTGAGACAAATGGGAGGGACTGCCCTGAAAGGTGCTTATAATTCATCTGATTTTGCAACCAACCATACCCGCCATTATTGAGTACGAGATAGATTAACGGTATTTGATACTGTACCGCCGTCATAAAATCCGAACAGAAGAGATTGAACGCACCATCACCTACAAGCGCCACTACTGGACGTTCTGTTGCCACGCTTGCTCCCAAAGCAGCAGCCGCACCGAATCCAAGGCTCGTTTGGTCACTGGGAACAATTGAAAGAGAACCTTGCGTGAATCGAAAATATGGATAAAAGTAAGACCACATATCCTGTAATCCATTTTCCTGAACAAGCACCATTTTTTCTGGAAATTCCGTCTGAATGATCTCCAGCAGCTCTGGAACGTGGATTCCAGGGGTCTTTTTCAACTCCTCCAGATAAATGGCTCTATTAGAAAATGCCTTCTGTTTACAACTTCTGATCGTTTCAAGCCACACTTCATCAGGTTTATGTCCGTACCGTTGAACCCACTGCTCTAATGCTGCATATCCATCTCCAAGTACTTTGACACCCCGGTATTCGTGTGCAAAATCCTCCAGCTCGACATTGACTTGAATTAAAGGTGTATCCTCTAGCAAAATATCCCACTCGAATGTAGCCGTTTCTTCCAATCGGCTGCCCAGCGCAATCACTACATCAGATTCCTTCCAGATTTGTCTCAGACTGAGATCCGTATAGAGCCCGGCCACCCCACAGAAAAGCTCGTCCTCTTCATCAACTGCACTCCGTCCCGAGGCGGTTGCGAACAAGGCTGCTCCGCACAGATCAGCGAATATCCCGATTACATCATTTGTAACGGACTTCATCCCGCCTCCGACCAAAATGACAGGTCTGCGAGCAGTCTTGATAATCTCCCATGCCGCATCCAGCTCCCGAAGAGACGGAGAGCACGAAAGCTTTTCTGGCGGAATAAACTGAAGCCCTGTCGGCACAGGCTGGTCCATCAGGTTTTCGGGCAGTTCAATATAGACAGGACCTGGAGCCCCATTGATCGCCAAAAAGGCTGCCCGCTCCAGCGCCCATACAAGTCGATCCACATGCTCGACACGGTAAGCCCATTTTACGAGCGGCTTCACGAGTGAGATTTGATCTGCCTCCTGAAAGGATCGGGTACCCAGCTTGTCCCCTCCGGTGCCGAGCGCCAAAAGTAAAAGCGGAGCACCAAGGTTCTTGGCTTCCAGCAGCCCCGTAAGTGTATTACTGAGCGCAGGCCCTTTACCCACAACACATACGGACATCTGGTTGGTTGTGAGCGCATAGCCTGCTGCCATAAATACAGCATTACGCTGATCTTTGCACAGAATAAAATCCATACCGGACGAGGGGAGTGACGATACGATCTTGAGATCATCACTTGGTAATCCAAAGAGATGCCGAACCCCAGCCGATTTTAAGTAGCCAATGATGGCATCCCATGGCAATAAGCTCGCAGTCATACCAAACTCCTCTTTTCCGACAAATATTCTGCGACAATTTTTGAAATCAAAATAGGCTTCGAAACGAGCTTAAAATCGTAAAAAATATAGTTCGACATCGTGCCATAGCCACCAAAGGGCTTATTGCCCTGATCCACATCCTCAAGCGTCTCATTAATGGTCAGCGTGTGCTTCTTTCGCAGGACGTCCGCCAGGTGATTAGATCCGTATAAGCTGCAGCCCATCGCACGTTCACTGAAATAACTGGAGGAAATACGCTTGATCAGTTGCTCGTCGTCTCGGTAGCTAACCACGTTGAAGACTGGTGAAAAATACTCAATAATCTCCAAATCCTGATCTAGTTCGCTATATACAATCGTTGGCTCCATCTTTTTCGTACGGAAATCAATGCCACCGCCGTAAATAATAAACTTATCGTTCGTATTAAAATATTCCGAAACCGAATACAGCGTGTCTTTATAGAAAATAGGGGAGTAGTTCGCGTTCGGGTCATTGTTGGCTCCAAACACGAGTTCGTCCAGCCGCTGAATCAGCAGGTTTTTGAAATTCTCCGTCACATCCTGATGTACCAGAATGATGTCGGGTCCCAGGCAGTCTTGTCCAGAGTTGAACAATCTCATTCGAATCACATCGGCAACCGCCAGTTCCAGATCGGCATCGGGTCCGATGATAAAAGGATTTATCCCTTGTCCGTAAAAGATGTAGAGCTGTTCCTTTCGAATCTGTTTTTTGATCTTCTCCGCATTGGTATAGCTTCCAGTGAACACCACAATATCAGCTGGCATAACCGAATTTTCCATGAAAACTCTCTGGCTAACCTTACGAATATAGATGGGTAATCCATGTACAGCCTGGAGCTTTTCATGCAGCATGTTGACGTACTCGTTTACGTGAGAAGAAGGACGAAAGTCTATATTCTCAACGTACAGGGACGGAATCAAGAGGTATAATGCATAGGAGTACAAAACGACGTTGGAAGGCATAAATACAGCCATAGATCGTTGCGGGCTTGGCTGATAGGTCTGCACTTCTTGCAAAGCACCTTGCAGTGTGAGGATGGTGGAATCAATTTCTGCATTGGCGGCCCGATAGGATGAAAATTGGGTGAGAATATCCATCACTTCCTGCCGATGCTCGATCAAATAATTAAGGCACTTTAAAATTGCTTCATGCCTTTCCAAAAAAAGCGTGTTTTTTGCTAGTTCCGGATTCATACTCATGGTGCATTCTCCCTTTCCTTATGCGGTTTTTGGTAAATACCTTGTTATATTTTGCGAGAAGCAACTTTCTCCAGGGCAATGCGCTCCATCTCCAGCCGATCTACTTTTCCATTGCGATTTAAAGAAAAATGGGCGAGCGGAAGCAAAAGATCGGGAAACATGTAGGAAGGAAGTACCCGATTCATCTCTTTGCGGAGTACAGACAAGGCCTGCGAGGATTCGCTTTCGATGAATGCAACAAGCAATGTTCCTTTCGCCTCGTCCTCCAAGGTAATCACGCAGGATCGGTAACCTAGCGAACCAATCCGGTCCTCGATATAAACCGGAGATACCATATAACCCATCCGGTTGACCGTCTTACCGCTGCGACCAATTACATACAGCATTTCGTCATCCAGATAGCCCAAATCACCCGTTTTGAACCAGCCGTCCTGTAGAACGGACTGCGTCAGGTCTGGACGATTCAGGTAACCTTCCATGCATCCGGCACTGCGTATCCACACTTCGCCTACGATGCCGTTCGCCTGCTGATCACCAGTAGCATCCAGTATTTTCAGGTCCACACCAGGCAACGGTTTGCCACAACCTTGTGGACACTCCAGCGTCCCCAGCGTAACGTTGCCCAATTCAGAAAGGCCGTAACCATTCAGCAAGGGCTGTCCAAATATGTTGTTAAATTTCTCTTCGAGGTCTTGGGTAAGTGGAGAACCGCCTACGCACCACATGCGCACCGGAGCTTCCTTGACCATTTCCAGTTGTTCGGGTTTTCGGTTTAACATACGCAACAAGGTGTAAAAAGCAGAGGGGTTAGCGTCTACGACCGTCGCCCGGTCTTTCGTAATACTTGCAATGACGCTCCAGAGGTTTCTAGGATTGCAGATGATGAGAGAACATGATGTTAACCACCAGGAGAAGATGAGTGAAATACCATAAAAGTGAGAAAACGGTACAACAGGGAGCATATGGTCAGACGGCAGGTAGTTCATGGCGTGTATAGAATGCCTGATATTGTCCATGAAGGCTGATCCAGCTTTCACGATTCCCTTGGGTTTTCCTGTTGTACCTGAAGAATACAGAATGAGCGCATCCGGTCTCTCGCACCACTTGTTAAAGTCGAGGGCTTCAAGCTTTGGCTCTCCCACCCAATCCGGGTGTACTGCTTCTTCTTGAATTAGATCTCGAATCAGAATAACGAGAGCATGAGGAAGTTCTAAATCGGAATCCGTAAGGATGCAACAGGCACCCGCTTCATCATAGATTTGGGCCACCTCATCGAGTACAGTCTGCTCGTCCACCACAGTCACCGAAACAGCGATATTGCACAGGGAGAACAGAGACACAATAAACCAATAGGAATTGGCCGCTTTCAGAATCACTCTACCGTCTTCGGGAATTCCTCTGAGAGTCAACATCTGGGAGAAGATCGTAACATCCCGCTCCAGACGCTCCCTTGTCATAATCCCTTCAGGTGAGATAATACGGCAATCCGTATGCGTAACAATCACAGCGTTCCCTCCTTACATCCCCGTAATATGGTATCCTGCATCAACATGGATAACTTCTCCCGTAATGCCTCTCGATAAATGGGAAAATAAGAATAACGCGGTATCTCCAACTTCGGACGTATCGACCGACTTGCGTAGGGGCGTCGTCTCTTCAATATGCTTTAGCATCGTGCTAAAATCCTTAATCCCGTAAGCGGCCAAAGTCCGTATGGGACCAGCCGAAATCGCATTGACACGAATACCATAAGTACCCAGATCATTCGACAGATAACGCATGCTTGCTTCCAGTGAAGCCTTCGCCACACCCATAACGTTGTAATTCTTGATCGCTCGTTCTGCGCCAATATACGTCATGGTGACGATACTTCCACCCTCCGTCATCAGCGGGTAAACCCGTCGGGAAACAGCAGCCAGAGAGTAGGCACTGATTTCTTGAGCAATGGCGAATCCCTCGCGAGAAGTGTCGACGAACAGACCGTCCAAATCCTCAGCCTTAGCATAGGCAACACTGTGAAAATAACCATGCAGGACGCCTACTTTCTCCTTTAGAAAATCCGCCAGTGCATCCAATTCTTCATCGCTTTGTACATTACAGGGACAGACAATGGACCCCGGAATCGTTTCAACGAGCTTTAGGACCCGATCTGCAACCCTCTCATTTTCGTAAGTAAAAATGAGCCTTGCTCCTTCAGCAGCTAAAGATTGGGCTGTCCCCCAGGCAATACTCCTGTTGTTAGCCACACCCATAATCAAAATGTTCTTACCACTCAGCAGTGCTGCCACAGAAATCACCTCTCTTGTCTTACATTTTTCGACAAAAAAACAACTTAATTTCGTATGTCTACATATATAGACATATGTAATCTTTTCTGGATTATTATCATGCTAGTTGCCAAAGTTAAACAATCGACGTTTTAGGCAAATACAACAATTATTTTAAAATTTATGAGGATTGGCAGGACACTATTCTGCGGATGAGCTCGGCTGTAATCAAAGGTCCCATTCCTTCGGGAATTCAAGCGCGCTCCATACGATAGCTTGTCCTGCCATACCCAGCAACAACATAAGCTGGGCCCTTATCATGTCAGCTTATGAAAACTGCACTGCTTCTGTTTGTCTGTGTTCAAATCGGAAGGAATCCATGCAAGTGAAAAGATGGAAGGCAAAAATGAGGTGACTGTCAAAGCGAGTTCAATATACTTTTCAAATATTTTGTACATATTCTCATAATAGCGATGGACTCAGCAAACTACCGGAAGTGACAACTTCATTTTTTACCATCAATGTCCCTTCCGATTTGAACATCCTGATTGATCGGTCTTATTTCATCCGAGTGTAAAGCCTTATACTGCTTAGGGCTATGCCTTATTTTTCTTTGGAGCCAAGGTATAGCTAAAGGAAACAATAAAGTCGATTACCAGAACGATTGCCCATGTACTCATAATGCCTTCCAAGGAAACCGTACGCTGTGGATCATCTACATACACAATGATAGCAAACAGTAGAGCGTTGCCAATGACCCAGCCCAACAGGTGAAGCAACCACCCCGTCCGTTCCTCTTTTGCATGAGCAGCCCCATATTTGCGTTCGGGCTTCGGTCCCTTGCCAAACCAATGAGAGAACCGCACATCCGCCCATTTAATTAGCCTATGACCAAATGCTACCGTAATGCCAAGATAGCAAGCCGCCAGGCCAGTAGCGGTCGTAATCTCCATGCCGCTGCTCACCGTGATGAACACCGCAATCAGTAACAGGATATCAATAATAGGAGTACACAGTAAAAGAAGACCGCCTAATTTCTTTAAGCCAAACATATATCTTGCGATCAACCCTAAAACAACAAAAACCCAGAATAAAACTTCAGCACTAATAATAAATAAATACATAATAGATGATTCCTTTCAAATTAGAAATTGGTGTTTCCCTCAGCTATCCCCCTTCCATGCCCACTATCATACAATATTATACATAATATTCCTAGTATATTGTCTACAATTACATAAAAGGAAACAAATAGCCTTTTTTCTACATGAAAATAGTATCTGTCAAGTTCATTGCCTATCATTCTCAAATGGGGTGCTTTTCATGATATGCTGCAAATTAGATTATGATGATGTGAAATAAAAAAAAGATGCACCCGTGCGCATGACACGGGTGCATCTTTTTTATTCAGATAAGCTATCCACTATCCAATTACAATATGTCCTTCGGGACGACGGTACAGCGTTTTGGTAGAGCGTGAACGAATGGCATAAGCAATCGTGAGCGGCCCAATTCTACCAATGAACATGGTCACACAAATGATCAGCTTACCCGCGTCAGACAGTCCCGGGGTCACACCTGTCGACAGCCCCACCGTTCCGATCGCGGAGGCGGCCTCAAACGCAAGTGAGAGAAAAGGTGCAGCCTCTGTCATTAAGAGCAGCATGACCACAATGGAGAAGATAAATAGGGCCAATACAATAATGGTCAGCGCACGCATCATGATATCTTTGGGAACCCGGTGGCGAAAGAACACAATTTCCTTCTGTCCCCGCATGACGGCAATTAGGGCCCCAACCATTAGCAGGAACGTAGTCGTTTTGATTCCTCCCCCGGTGGAGCCTGGAGAAGCGCCGATAATCATCAGCAACATGATAAAAAACTGGCTGGCCTGCCTTAACCCGCTGATATCTACTGTGCTGGTTCCCGATGATCGTGTGGATACGGACTGAAAGACAGAGGCATACACTTTGCCTTCCCAGTTCAGTGAGCCCAAGGTTCGTGCATTGGTAAACTCAAAAATAAATATGACCAGCGCACCAAGCACAATAAGCGTCCCTGACACACTGAGTACCATTTTCGAGTGAAAAGTCAGTCTTCGAGTGCGGTGAAAATCGAATAGATCGCTTAGTACAAGGAAACCCAGTCCCCCCGAAATGACAAGCACGGATGCAATCATATTGAACACAAAGTCTCCGGCATATTGCTGGAAGCTGCTTCCGAACAGATCAAATCCTCCATTGTTAAACAAGGAAACCGAATGGAATATTCCATAATATATCGCTTGTCCGACAGGCATCTCCCTCATCCATCGCAAAGCTAAAACGACGGCAGCAATCGCCTCAATGGTAAAAGAGAAGATCAGCACCTTGCGGATAATACGCACGATTCCTTCCATGCTGTCGGCACTGATAGCTTCTTTGAGCAGCAGTCGGTCCTTCAGCGACAATCGACGCCCCAACAGCAACGCAAACAATGTCGCCAAGGTCATAAAACCAAGCCCGCCCAGTTGCATCAGCACCATAATAACGGTCTCTCCAAACATCGTATAGGTTGAATCAACGTCAACCACAACTAATCCTGTGACACAGGCAGCGGAGACGGACGTAAAAAGCGAATCAATCCAATGTGGAGCATGCCCGCTATGATTGGAGATAGGAAGCATCAGCAGTAAAGTGCCTAATGCAATAATCAGCAAATATCCGATGACCAATATAAAAGGAGGGGAAGCAAACCGGGTAAGCTTGACGCTGCGTTTCATTAGAAGTTTTCTCTCCATCCGTTCTTATGAAAAAGAGGAACAAGACACGGGAAGCCCGGCTGATCCTCTATATTCATAATTTATGTTATTCTACAGTACGGTTACGCATATGCGGGAAAAGCAGCACATCGCGAATGGAAGGAGCATCCGTCAGCAACATAACCAAGCGATCGATGCCGATGCCCAGTCCGCCTGTTGGCGGCATGCCGTATTCCAAGGCACGGATAAAATCATCATCCATTTCATGAGCCTCGTCATTGCCATGCTCACGTTCCAGCAATTGTGCTTCAAAACGTTGACGTTGGTCAATCGGATCATTCAGCTCAGTGAATGCGTTAGCATGCTCACGAGCTACAACAAACAACTCGAAGCGATCCGTAAAGCGTGGATCTTGTTCGTTTCTCTTCGCCAATGGCGAGATTTCAACCGGATGCCCGGTAATAAAGGTCGGTTGAATAAGTGTTTCCTCTACAAATTGTTCGAAGAAGGCATTCAGAATATGTCCAAAGGTCATATGCGGCTCTACCGGCACTTTATGCTCTTTCGCAAGGCGATGAGCTTCTTCATTGCTCAATTGTGCGCCAAAATCCACGCCTGTTACTTCTTTAACCGCATCAACCATAGATACTCTGCGCCATTGCGGCGTCAGGTCCACTTCCTGGCCCTGATAATGAATACGCTGTGTGCCAAGCACTTCTTGCGCAATGTGAGCCACCATGTTTTCCGTCAATTTCATGATGTCCTGGTAGTCAGCATACGCTTCATACAGCTCAATCATCGTGAACTCAGGATTATGGCGAGTGGAAATACCTTCATTACGGTAAACGCGACCGATCTCATATACTTTCTCCAATCCGCCGACAATCAGTCGTTTCAGATGAAGTTCAATGGCAATACGCATATATAGCTGCATGTCCAGTGCATTATGATGTGTAATAAACGGCTTGGCCGCCGCCCCGCCTGCGATGGAATGCAGTGTTGGCGTTTCAACCTCCAAATAACCGAGCGAGTCCAGATAACGGCGCATGGATTGAATAATACGGGAACGGGTAATAAACGTTTTTTGTACTTCCGGGTTCATAACCAGATCGACGTAGCGCTGACGGTAGCGCAGCTCGACATCCTTCAGACCATGATATTTTTCCGGCAATGGATACAACGATTTGGACAATACCTCAAGGTCCAGCACCTTAATGGTGGTTTCCCCTGTTTTGGTCTTGAACAGCACGCCTTTAATCCCCACAATATCGCCCAGATCCAAAATACCGAATGCTTTGTATTTCGCTTCCGGCACGGTATCTTGACGAACATAAATTTGAATACGTCCACTGAGATCCTGTACATGGGCAAAGCTGGCTTTCCCCATAACCCGTTTGGCCATAATACGGCCTGCAATGCTAATTTCAATATTCTTTTCTTCCAGTTCTTCCTTGGTAAGACTGTCATACTTGCTTAGCAGTACACCCGCCTCAGCTGTGCGTATGTATTTACGACCAAAAGGATCAATGCCCAACGAGCGAAGCTCGTCCAATTTGGCGCGGCGAATTTGCAGCAGTTCACTTAGTTCCTCGCGATTTTCTTGAGGTTCCTGGTTAGTAGTTTCATCCGACATGGTGCTAAATCAGCTCCTTCAATATGAATAGACGGGCCGGGGTCCGTCCGGTTGTAGAGAAAAAAAGCTTCCCCAAGGAAGCTTTTACATTCAATTCCAAAGTTTGTGTCTTATTTTTTGATATCCACGATTTTATATTGTATAACGCCTGCTGGAACGGTGACATCCACAACAGTTCCTTTTTTCTTACCGAGCATTGCCTTGCCAAGCGGACTTTCATTGGAGATTTTATTCTGGAGCGGGTCCGATTCAGCCGAACCTACGATCGCATACTCTGTAACATCTCCAAATTCCATATCCTCAACGGTCACGGTTGCGCCTACTCCAACAACATCGGTTTCAATTTCATCACTATTGATAATGCGGGCATTGCGTAGCAATTTTTCCAGTGTAATTACACGGCCTTCAATGAAAGCCTGCTCATTCTTCGCATCCTCATACTCAGAGTTTTCACTGATATCCCCGTACCCGATAGCTACCTTAATCCGTTCCGCCACTTCACGGCGTTTGACAGACTTCAAGTTCTCAAGCTCATCTTCGAGCTTCCTAAGACCTTCCTGTGTCAGAATGACTTCTTTATCGCTCATCTTAACCAATTCTCCTGTCATGGGAAAAGTTTAAAAGTGCATCGGAATGCACGCTTTCAAAACATAATATGCCACTCTGAGGGAATGAGAACATTTCCTGCTGTTGTCTTGAGAGCTGCATACAATTGTAGCATACATCAAGATTTTATACTGAACGATTATAGGGCAAGCAATTGGAAAAGTCAATCACATGCAAAGGCAGAAACAGCTTCCTTATTTCGCAACGGCGGCAGGAGAAACAGCCCCCGTGGAATGTTCATCATTTTCTACCGTGTGTAGTCCGGATACAAAACCATCCAAAATACGTACCATATCATCACGTCTCGTTTCTTCCATAACAACGTCCTTAATGCGTGCAGAGCCTCTAAGTCCTTTGAGGTACCAGGCCAGATGCTTACGCATTTCGCGTACAGCCACGGCTTCACCCTTCAATGCCACCAGACGATCCATATGCAGAATGGCAATGCGGATTTTTTCTTCCGGTGAAGGATCAGGCAAAAGCTCCCCTGTCTGCAAATACTCAATCGTACGGTACAGCATCCAA
The DNA here is from genome assembly GCF_000520815.1 of Paenibacillus maysiensis. Classification (GTDB taxonomy): domain Bacteria; phylum Bacillota; class Bacilli; order Paenibacillales; family Paenibacillaceae; genus Paenibacillus; species Paenibacillus maysiensis. The sequence continues at coordinate 37,933 of NZ_ASRY01000237.1, forward strand.
GGGTTACCCAGAGCGCCGCGTCCGATCATAACACCGTCACAGTTGGTCAAATCGAGCATCCGGCGGGCATCTTCCGGTGTTGCCACGTCCCCGTTTCCGATTACAGGAATGGAAACCGCTTCTTTAACTTCTTTTATAATATCCCAGTTCGCATGTCCCGTATACAGTTGCTCCCGTGTACGGCCATGTACACTAACAGCCTGGCCTCCTGCACGTTCTACGGCGCGGGCGTTCTCTACGGCATAAATATGCTCGCTGTCCCATCCAATACGCATTTTCACGGTAACAGGCTTGCTAACCGATTCCACAACTGCGGATACCATTTCATAAATTTTATTGGGATCAAGCAGCCAGCGGGCACCTGCATCACATTTGGTTACCTTCGGAACCGGGCAGCCCATATTGATATCAATAATATCTGCGTTCGTCTCCTGATCCACGACCTTAGCCGCTTCCACCAAGGATTCACGGTCTCCCCCAAAAATTTGCAGACTGAGCGGCTTCTCGCGCTCATCTACGAACAGCATCTCACGGGTGCGCTTGTTGCCGTGAATGATCGCCTTGTCACTAACCATTTCTGCGCATACCAAGCCTGTGCCAAATTCTTTGGCAATCAGACGGAAAGCAGGGTTACACACGCCCGCCATCGGAGCCAGCACGACCTGATTTTTCATTTCAATACCGCCGATTTTCAACATGCTCTGTTCACTCCTTTATTTATACTTGTATATGGTGTACTTATCGTCATTCCGTCAGTTCCCGGACTTGTATTTCTAGGGTTTGGGCAATAAGGTTCAGCATGTCAGGCTCTATTGTTCGGTTGCCCCGTTCCACAGCACCCAGTATGGCCAACGATATGCCAGTTCGCTCAGCCAACTCCTGCTGCGTAAATCCTTTTAGCTTCCGAAAGGCGCGAAGCCGTTGTGCCAGCTGCATGTTTTCCAAAACTGTATGCCTTCCTTTCCATCCAATGATTTCAATGCGGTATGCACGATACTGTACAGGCCGGATGGATCTTGGTTCGGAACGATATCAGCCAATGGGACAAGCACAAAAGCACGCTCCAGCATGCGGGGATGAGGAAGCTCCAAATCCGGTGTAGCGAGCTCCACCGCTTCCATCCATAACAAATCCAAATCAATGGTGCGCGGACCGTTAGGGATATGTCTTACTCGACCCAGACGGCTCTCTACTTCTAACATGAAGGTCAGAAGCTCTTCTGGAGCAAGTGTTGTGGATACGGCTGCTGTCATGTTTAGAAAAGAAGGCTGATCCAGATACCCGACAGGCTCTGTTTCGTACAGGCTGGAGCAACGCAGCACCCGTATACCCGGATGTTCGTCCAGCGCCGTGATGGCTTCATACAGGGTATGCTCACGATCCCCCAAATTAGCCCCTAAAGCAATATAAGCCTCTGATGCCTCAGAGGTCGAATGTGCGTTCATGTACCGTTCCTACTTTCTTGCGCGATAAAGCTCAACCGTCACGCCCTCAAAATGTATATCGAACGGCGGATGCGGCTTCGTGACTTTGACAGTCAGTGCATTGACACTAGTATAAGTGTCCAGTAAGGAAGATGCAATACGTTCGCCCAAAGCTTCAATCAATTGGTAAGATTCCTTTTCTACGATATCCTTAACCAACTGATGAACCTCAGCATAATTGACCGTTTTATCCAAAGCATCCTGCTCGCCTGCCTCACGCAGATCAAGCTCCAGCTCCAGACCAATATAGAAACGCTGTCCCAGCTTGCGCTCTTCCGGAAAAACGCCGTGATATCCGTAATACTCCATGCGGTGCAGAACCATTTTATCCATCGTGGTAGTCCCCCTGTTTTTTGATTTCAATTTTTTCTCTATAAGCCGAACTAAAGATGTACACGAGGTGCCACTACGCGGTCGGATTCTTTTCTTTAGTTCATCTTGCATAATAAATTCCTCTAAAAATACGGGGACTTTATGCGGGCAGTAGCGTAGCGAATTATTTGAATCCGAAGAAGCGTAGCGCTCGCCTTTGCAACGGGATTTTTACCTCTACATGTTTTACCAATTCAAAAAATCCCGTTGCAACAGCGATCGCAGGGTCAAATGATTCGTGAAGCGGACTTTACCCGCCATAACTCAGTGCGTTTTTAGCCCCGTACACCATCGCATCACACATCCGTACCGTGCGTTTGATTTGTGCAACATCATGTACACGCACTATCTGACAGCCTTGGGCAATGCCAAAGGCGACAGTAGCTGCTGTGCCCTCAACCACATCATCCACAGGCAAATCCAGCGCTGTACGGATAAATCTTTTGCGTGACGTCGCTAATAACAGCGGATAACCCAACTGACTTAGCGTATCCAGAGAAGTCATAGCTTGAATATTTTCGTCGTAATCTTTGGCAAATCCGATGCCGGGATCTAAAATGATCTGTTCCGCACGTACACCTGCATCCAGCGCCAATCGGATACTTTCTTTTAAATCATCAATCATATCAGGTATTAAATCGCTATAGTTACGGTCATGACGGTTATGCATTAAAATGACAGGGCAATCGAATTGTGAAGCTACACGTGCCATGTCAGGATCTGCCTTAAATCCCCACACATCATTGATGATATGCGCACCCGCTTCAAGGGCCTGCCGTGCTACTTCAGCTTTGTAAGTATCCACGGATAATGGAATGTGAGGAGCAATACGGTGAATAGCCTGTACTACCGGAATGACACGGGCCAGTTCTTCCTCCACACCTACCGGATCATGCCCCGGCCGGGTAGACTCCCCGCCAATATCAATAATATCGGCTCCATCCTCCACCAGCTTCAAGGCATGTAAAACAGCAATCTCCAGACTATTGTGCAATCCGCCATCAGAAAATGAATCCGGGGTCACGTTCAGTATACCCATCACCTGTGTGGAATCTCCGAGCGTAAGCTCGGCCTCGCCCATCTGATAGCTTCGTCGGTACAAGGTCGGTATATTCAATTCATCCCTGCTTTCTCTCTGTAATCGTGTAACAGCAAAGCGGTCATGGAATCGGTCTGTGTCCAGGCATCGGATAACCGTTGCGTCGTTCCATATGGCTCCAGCAACAGGTTCACAGGCCGGATTTCCTGTATGGAATTCGTCATAAATATTTCATCGGCCAGTCGCAGCTCGTCCCAACGGTATAGACCCTGCTCACAGTGGATGCCTCTCGCTTGCGCCAGCTCTAGAATGAGTCCACGTGTAATACCTGGCAGGATACCTGTGGAGAGGTCTGGGGTGTACAGCGTACCGCTTCGGACAAAAAACAGGTTGCTGACCATTCCTTCTGCCAGGAAACCGTCTGCCGTAAGCATCATACCTTCAGCCTTATGCTGGACGGCAGTGACGTACTGCTGAAGCTCTCGCTTGGCGAGAATGTTATTCATATAATGGAGCGACTTTAAACGAATCTCGCCCTCGGGCGTGTTTCTCGGGGTTCGCAACAACTGAAGCGCCGATACGGCAGTCGTTCCCATAGCTTCTATATGCGTAGCGGGTAACGGCTTGGCAAACAAAATATGGTTAGGCCGCGTATAGTCACCAGACGGCAAGCCGATTGCCTCTTCGCCCGCAGATACGGTGTAGCGAATATATGCTTCGTTCAGACCATTCGCGACCATCAGACTGTGGATATGCTCGGTAAGCTGGTTCTTGTCCGGTTGAAAAGGAATGCCCAGCATCTGGCAGCCCTCTGCCAGTCTGTGCAAATGACGATCGAGCAGGAACGGAACTCCCTTGTAGGTACGGAAGGTCTCAAACAGGCCCATTCCGTACAAAAAGCCGTGATCACTTACGTGAATCACGGCATCTGCGGCTTCCGTGAGGGCGCCATTGACTCCGATGTATTTCATGAATCAGACGCCTACCTTGCGTTTCAGGAAATTGCGTAGCAGTTGATGCCCGTAGTCCGTAATGATGGACTCGGGATGGAACTGAACTCCTTCCACGGCAAACTCTTTATGCCGCAAGCCCATAATTTCACCTTCCGCAGTTTCAGCAGTAATTTCCAGGCATTCAGGCAGACTCTCGCGTTCCACCAGCAAAGAATGATACCGGGTCGCTGTAAACGGGGAAGGCAAGCCTTCAAATACCGATGTATTATGGTGGAGAATCGGTGATGTTTTGCCGTGCATGAGTCGTTCAGCCCGGATGACATGACCGCCAAACGCCTGTCCGATGGCCTGGTGACCGAGACAAACGCCGAAGATCGGAATTCGCCCTTTAAAGTGGCTAATCACGTCCAGCGATATTCCCGCCTCATTCGGCGTGCATGGACCTGGCGAAATCAGAATATGCTCTGGCGCCAACTCTTCTATGCCTTTCAGATCAATCTCATCGTTCCGTCTTACGGTTACTTCCTCGCCAAGCTCACCCAAATACTGAACAAGATTGTACGTAAACGAATCATAGTTATCAATCACCAAAATCATACGACTCACCCTCCTGTGATACCGCTCTTGCTCAAAGCGGCTTCTTCTTCACCACATTGTACTGCCTTCATGACGGCTCTTGCCTTATTTCGGCACTCGCGATATTCCCTGTACGGGTCTGAGTCAATGACAATGCCTGCACCTGCCTGTAAATAGGCCGTGCTGCCTCTGACAGCTAGTGTTCTTATTATAATATTTAATTCCATATTGCCGTTATAGTCAATCCATCCCATGGACCCTGTATAAGGACCGCGCCGGACAGGCTCTAATTCTTCAATAATCTCCATAGTACGCACCTTGGGCGCTCCGGTAATGGTTCCCCCCGGAAAGGTAGCAGCAATCACATCTAAAGCGGTACGACCCGCGGCCAGCTTACCCTCTACTTGAGAAACGAGATGCATCACGTGCGAATAGTACTCGACAGTCAGCAGCTCCGGCACATGCACCGTTCCGTATTCAGCAATCCGGCCGATATCATTACGTTCCAGATCGACGAGCATAATATGCTCGGCACGCTCTTTTTCGCTCGATAGCAGCTCGGCAGCCATGGCGCTATCCTCTTCCGGTGTCAGTCCGCGCCTTCTCGTACCTGCAATGGGACGTGCGCTGACGCGACCATCTTCCAGCTTAACCAACAATTCCGGCGAACCGCTGACGATTCGTAAATCCGGCATACGCAGCAGGCCCATGTAAGGGGAAGGGTTCAGCAGGCGAAGCCACTCATAGATATCCTCAGGTTGGGCTACCAGCGTACGTTGCTGACGAATCGACAGGTTTACCTGAAACACGTCACCTTGTGCAATGTATTCCTGCACGCGCTTTACGGCGCGTTCAAAGTCCTCTTGGTTGAAAGCTGCTTTCCAGCCTTCTGCTTCATGATGAGTAGCGAACAGCTCTTCTTCGGCAAGTCTTACGCAACGGCGAATATAAGCAGGGTCAGCTGCTCCGGCTTGTATGATGTTTTCCCACTGGGTCAGCATACGTTCTGCACGCTGGACAGCTTCTGCGTAATATTCGGAAAGTATGGCTTTCTGCTGATCCAAAGCGACATCATCGACATTGACGGTGTTACTACTGATGGTATCCAAGTGAACAGGTGTGGGCGTATGAACAGCGCAATAAATACGGCCTTCCTCATGATCATAGATCCATAGCTCGTTCACTTGCATCCATACATAGTCTGGTATGCCTGCATCGTCTGCTGCCTGTATCGGTAGGGG
>NZ_ASRY01000238.1 GCF_000520815.1 Paenibacillus maysiensis
AAGCCTGATGGACGGCCACCAGCGCCGAGGAGCATGCCGTATCGATCGCCATGACCGGACCGTCGAGATTAAGGAAATAGGCAAGTCTAGAGGCAAGAACGGCGTTGCTATGCGATGTTATGTTCCCTCTTCCCGCAGCCAGCAGCGCATAATCCCCTTGTTCAAGACCGACGAACAAGCCTACTGTTCCCGAAGCGATTTGATTGGGGCCATAGCCTGCATCCTCCAGAGCATTCCATGTTTCCTGAAGCAGAAGACGCCCGCGCGGGTCCATAAGCTCGGCTTCCCGGCGCGAAATATCGAAGAATCCCGGATCAAACTCTGCAGCACCCGGCACAAAGCCCCCCCGGTTGCAGTTAGTGGTTCCCGCTTCCAGCATCGGGTTACCGGCGATGCTCCGCCATTCCCAACGCTCGCCCGGAATTTCCTGAACCGCTTCGCGGCCTGCTTTCAAGATCTCCCACATCTCTTCAATGTTGCGGGCCATCGGGAACTGTCCGCTCATACCGATAATCGCTATGGCCTCCAGTTCCTGCGGAGTTCCCTCCACCGCAAGCGCCGGGCGATCATCGGCCGTACTTGCACCCTCGACGCTGCCCTCAGCGTCTAAAGGCCTTGACACCCCCGCCGCTTCGGTTCGGTTGCCGGGTTGGGATGGCACACCGGTGGGATCGACTCCTCCGGCTACCGTTTCGGCGTAATTCCGGAGCATGGATTCCCCGTGTTCCAGAAGCAAGTAATTACCGACCGCGGCAATGGTGGAGTGGCTGTAGAACAGCGGCGGCATTATTTCAATACCAAAACGCTCCGATAGGCCTCTTGCCAAATCGATCAGGCTGATTGAATCAAAACCGAAGCCAGAAAAACTCTCTTCATAGCTCAGTTTGTCGCAGGGGATTTTTAAGATACGGCTGATTTGCTGCTTCAGTTCATTCTTAATGAAAAGTTCCAACCCCCGCTCCCGCTCCGCCGCATGGCCGGGCGAGTTCAAATGGAGCGGGACCTTTTCTCTACTCGTTTCCCCTGCTGTGACTGTGAGTTCCCGGATCCGCTCAGGCCGGCCGGGAAGAACAATGCTGTGGGAGCCGCTGGTAGAGAGCAGTTGATCATACAGAGAAAGTCCCTCATCTGTTTCCAGGTAACGCAACCCGCTGTACTGCAAATACCGCTCCTCCTTCGCAGCGTTGCCGGCATGCATGCCTCCTTCCCGCCACAGCGGCCATAGTATAGCGACGGTCTTTCCATGGCGCATTGCATTTTGACGCAGCTCGTTGCGATAGCTGGCATAAGCCAGTTGAAACCGGCTGCCTGCCGCATAACTGCATGAACCGAAGTCTCCCAGCACAGCCGCGACCGAAGAAAAGTAGCAGATAAAATCCAGCGGTTCATCCCCCAGTACCTCGTCAAGAACCAAGGTTCCGTCGATTTTGGGCGCCAGCTCCTCTTGCAGGCTTTCGGCCGTTCTTCCTAAAATGTCCTCTTCTCCCAAAACGCCTGCCGCATGAATCATGCCGTCGATTCTCCCGAATCTGTTTCGGGCTTTCTGTATCTCTATCTTGAACCACTTGGCGTCGGTAATATCGGTTTGGGCATAATACACCAAACTGCCGAGCTCCTCCAGCTCGCTGATTTGCGAACGTTTATGATCATCCAGCGGCGAGCGGCCAGCCAAAATCAGGTTTACCGGATGCTTCATCGCCATATGGCGAGCTAGCAACAGCCCAATTCCCCCCAGGCCACCGGTGATCAGGTATGTTCCGCCAGGTTTCAGCATCCGACCATCCAGAGGCGCCGCTGCCGTTTTCAGGCAAGCGGCATAACGCCCGCCTCCACGGTAAATAACGCTTTCTGTCTTGGCACCCTGCATTTCCGTCCACAGCAAGGCCAACCAGCGATCCATTGTATCGGCGGGGGCCCCCC
>NZ_ASRY01000239.1 GCF_000520815.1 Paenibacillus maysiensis
TCACTGGTGCTTACGCCGATAACCAACAAGCGACCAGCCTTGAGACTGGCTGCTTCTGCGATTTCCTTCACGACAGAAGCGGTCTGTGCCTCAAGTGTAACCTCATGATCCAATTGTCCTACCATTGGAACCTCCTTTGGTTGAACAGCCCCACAGAGACTGGGCACAGGCTTATGCCCCATGTTCAACACACTCTCTCCTGATATCACAATCTGACTATATTATAGCCGATGAATGGGATTTCGAGCAGGAAATATGGAAAAACCGCTTAAAGGACCCTTTCGGTTTGGATACCCGAAGTAACAGTATGCGGAAGAATAATAGCCATTTGTCCGGATGGAAGGCCACTGGAGGCCGGACCTAGCTCATATACGAAAAAAGAGCAGTCCACAGCCTATGTGGATTTGCTCTTTTGCCCAGGCGACCGGCCGTATATCCGGTGCTCCATCGTGGTTAACCCCACTTTTGTCGCCAGTTACACCGGATTCTTGTTTTTCCACCTTATCTTAACGGATTAACAGCCGAAAATCAACAGATCCCGTACAAAATAGATGAGTGATACAAACTTTATTCGGACAAGGCCTTTAGCTTGTCCACCAGCTTGTGCAGCGCCGTTCGGATTTCCGCAGCCGTGACATCGTAATCTTCACGCGACCCGCCGAACGGATCGGAAATATCAAAACCCGGAATACGTTGACGCAGTTCAATCATCCGCTCACGCTCCCGTGCCGAAAGCTCCTGCCCCAATGAACCCATCAGTTGTTGCGAAGCGTACAGACCATCCAGCTCCTGTACATCATTCAGCACCGAATCCCGGTCCTCCACATATTCCTTGAGCGTAAATACTTTGCCCACCGTTTGGGGAAAGCGCTGAATGACGTGCTGCTTATGCCCTTGGGTCAAGGTTAAAATCAGATGTGCCCACTCGGCAAGCCCACCGTTCAAAGGAGTTGAGGTGATTTGATCCGAGACATTGTGGTCACGTAGCACTGCCTCTGCATGTCGGGAAATGGGCGTGCCTTCCATCGCAGCTACTCCCGCCGAGCGTACTTCCAGCCCTAGCCCGTGCTCAGCAGACAGCTTGCGCAGCATCCCTTCAGCCATTGGACTGCGACAGGTGTTCCCTGTGCATACGAATAAGATATGTTTCAACGTCTTCACCCCCGTATGTTAAAAAAATATATAAACAGAGGATTACTAAAATCCTGTATTTATTTTACACTGTCTGCCCCAAAATCAAAACATAAACATAAAGCCGAACGCCAGTAAAATAGCACCGCCCACTGCTTCTCCATAGTCTCCCAGATTGCGGCTGACCTTGCGGCCTAACAGCAGTCCCAGCATCGCCATCGCTCCCCCGCAAAAGCCAAACGTCAGAACGGTCAGCACCAGATCACTCTGGAACATGCCCAGTGATACCCCGACAGAAAAGGAGTCGACGCTCACCCCAAGCGAAAATAGTAAAAGCCCCAGGGGCGAACGATGGTCCAGCACCTGTACCCCGTCACCCTTGAAGGAATTATACACCATATGCCCGCCCAAAAGGATAAGCAATCCCCCTGCAAAATAGGTCGTCACATAACCCAGTAAAGAACTCATATAATGGCCTGTGAACATACCCAGCAATGGCATCAGTATGTGAAAAAAGCCAATGACCGTGCTGATCCGCAGCACGTCTCGCAGGCGTATCCCCTTCATGCCGATCCCCACGCCTAACGATAACGCATCCATCCCCAGCGCTACAGCCATGACCAGAATCGTTACAATCTGCCCGACATGGGCAGAGGCTTCCAGCATACTCCATCCCCCCAATATCCGTCCGCTCTTGTTAACGTTATGCGGACAAGAGGCAAAACAGTACAAGCATACGGTTAACCGTGCTTGTACCAGGAAGGAGAGGGGCCAACTATGCTGAAAAGGTCAATCCATGCAAACGTGGGGACTGCATGTATAGGAAATGTTTGGGGAATATTTGGATAGTGTCCGCGTCGTCCTAGAGACGGACGACCCGATGGCCTGCTGCTTTGAGCAGGCGGTTCATAACAGCGTCTCCCAGCCCTTTCGGCGGACAAGCTTCCGCCAAGATGTAGGTGACGCCTTCCTCGTCGCAGCGGCGCAGCACGCCGTACAGGCGCTGCGCCGCCTCATGGAGTGCGTCCAGCTTGCCCAGCGCGTAAACGCGCTCTCCGGCATAGCCGGCGGCATGCTCGTCGAACGCGAGCACCGCCGTGCGCTCCCCGCGCGCGGATGCCTCCGCCAGCGCAGTGCGAATCCAGCCCGTCACCTCAGCGGATGACGGGCCTTGCACTACGCTCAAGCGGCCTCGCGGCGCGTAGTGCGTGTACTTCATGCCCGGCGAACGTGGTGCCGGGCTATCGGCGTCCTCGCCGGGCGAAGCGGCGGCGAGCGCCG
>NZ_ASRY01000240.1 GCF_000520815.1 Paenibacillus maysiensis
CGGGTTGGCGGAGCACAGGCGATTGCGTCTCTCGCTTACGGGACAGATCGTATTGAACCGGTCGATAAAATTTGCGGTCCCGGCAACATTTATGTAGCGCTGGCGAAGCGTGAGGTGTACGGTGCGGTGGATATCGACAGTATTGCAGGACCAAGTGAAATTGTCGTGCTGGCTGACGATACAGCGAAAGCCTCTTATGTAGCGGCTGACCTGCTCTCGCAGGCAGAACATGACGAAATGGCCTCGGCCATTCTGGTTACGCCCTCGCAACGCTTGGCAGAAGAAGTATCAGCCGAGGTACAGCGCCAGTTGGCGGAGCTGCCACGCAGAGATATTGCTGCTGCATCGGTTGATGCCTATGGAGCGATTATTGTCGTGGACACTTTGCATGAGGGGATCCAGATTGTGAACAAGCTTGCCCCAGAGCATTTGGAAATCATGACAGAGAATCCGATGGAGCATGTGGGTCTGATCGAAAATGCGGGAGCGATTTTCCTGGGAGCGTACAGCTCGGAGCCGGTAGGCGATTATTTTGCCGGGCCTAACCACATTATTCCGACCAATGGAACTGCGCGGTTCTCTTCTCCGGTCGATATTGATGATTTTATCAAGAAGTCGAGTATGATCTATTACAGCAAGGAAGCGCTGCTACGCAATGGAGAGACGATTATGCAGCTTGCCCGGCATGAAGGGCTGGAAGGCCACGCAAGGGCGATACAGGTTCGATTGGACAATGAGAAGAAGGCGGTGGATGGCGATGGGGAATGAAAATAACGGTGCAGGACGTACAGGCAGCGTCAGCCGGAAGACGAACGAAACGGATATTCAGCTATCTTTTGCGGTAGACGGCACAGGGCAAACCGAAATCGAGACAGATGTCCCTTTTCTGAATCATATGCTGGATTTGTTCACCAAGCACGGACAATTTGACCTGAACGTACAGGCCAGAGGGGATGTTGACATCGACGATCACCATACCGTAGAGGACATTGGTATCTGTCTGGGGCAAACCTTGCTGGAATCGTTAGGTGATAAAAAAGGAATCAAGCGCTATGCCAGCGTCTTTGTACCGATGGATGAGGCGCTCGCGCAGGTCGTCATTGATCTTAGTAACCGACCGCATTTTGAGTATCGTGCGGAGTATCCGTCACAGCAGGTAGGGAGCTTTTCGACGGAGCTGGTGCATGAATTTCTGTGGAAATTCGCGCTGGAGGCTCGTATGACGCTGCACGTCATTGTTCACTACGGGCAAAATACCCACCATATGATCGAGGCGGTGTTCAAGGCACTGGGACGTGCGCTGGATGAAGCGACATCCATTGACCCGCGGGTGACGGGAGTGCCTTCGACGAAGGGAGTGCTGTAGTCCATGTCCATTGCTATTGTGGATTACGGCAGAGGCAATCTGCATAGTGTGAGCAAGGCGGTTGAGCGTCTTGGCTATGAGGCTGTAGTAACAGGAGATGCGAAAGTGATACGTTCCGCCAGCGGTGTGATTTTGCCGGGTGTGGGGGCGTTCGGAGACGCTATGGAGCATTTGCGTTCCAGTGGCTTGGATCGGGTCATTCAGGAGGTCGCGAGCGCTGGACAGCCGTTGCTCGGCGTTTGCCTGGGGATGCAGTTGTTGTTCACTCGTGGCGAAGAATATGGCAGCCATGAGGGGCTGGATATTTTGCCGGGAGAGGTCGTTCGCTTTGCTCCTGATTTGGGTGTGAAGGTGCCTCATATGGGCTGGAATCGTCTGCACATGACGCAGCCGGAACATCCGTTGGTGCAAGGCCTGGAGGAAGGGCATGTATATTTTGTGCATTCTTATCATGCGAAGCCGGAGGTCGAAAGTGACCTGCTGGCGGTAACTGACTATGGCGGGCCCGTAACAGCTATCGTAGGCAGGGGCCATGTATACGGTATGCAGTTTCATCCAGAGAAGAGTGGGGAAATGGGAATGCGGCTGCTTCGTCAGTTTTTGGAATTGGCGGAGGCGGAAAAGCGAGCGTAATTACACATAGGTATTTTTGAATAGCTCATAAGGGGGTCATACTTTGTTCACGATATATCCGGCGATTGATATTCGCGATGGCAAATGTGTACGGCTGGTGCAGGGTGATTATAACCAGGAGACGATATACAACGAAAATCCGGTAGAGGTGGCCCGCGAATGGGAACGCTTGGGCGGCTCCTACATTCATCTTGTCGATCTGGACGGTGCGAAAGCGGGTCAACCTGTGAATGATGAGCTGATCGGACGCATCGCGTCTGCGGTGCAGGTACCTGTACAGGTGGGCGGTGGCTTGCGTACACGCGAGCATGTGGAACGGCTGTTGTCACTGGGCGTGAGCAGGGTGATTTTGGGCACGGCGGCGATTGAGGACCGTGCTTTTACGGAAGCGGTGTTGGGTACCTATGGTGACCGGATCGCGATCGGTCTGGATGCGCGAAATGGCTATGTAGCGACACGAGGGTGGCTCGAAACCTCGGAGGTGCGAGCGGATGAACTGGCGGCTGAGCTGGCCTCCAAGGGCGCGGAAACGTTTATTTTCACAGACATTTCCCGCGATGGAATGATGCAGGGTCCGAATGTGGAGGCTATCGTGGCACTTGCGAAAAGCAGTGGACGCACCGTAATTGCTTCCGGTGGTGTCAGCAAGATGGACGATCTGATTACGTTAAGTGCCTATGCGCAAAAAGGTGTAGGCGGCGCTATTGTGGGTAAGGCATTGTATACAGGCAGCATTGATTTACAGGCCGCCGTACAAGCTGTAGCAAAGGCATAGGGGGAGTAGGCATGCTGGCTAAACGTATTATTCCCTGCCTGGACGTAAAGGATGGCAGGGTAGTTAAGGGCGTCAATTTTGTGAATTTACGCGATGCAGGCGATCCGGTAGAGCTGGCGGCGCTTTATGACCGGGAAGGGGCGGACGAAATCGTATTTCTGGATATTTCCGCTTCGGTTGAAGGTCGCGCCACTATGGAAGAGGTGGTTCGTCAGACAGCAGGGGAAATTGCCATTCCCTTCACCGTGGGCGGCGGGATATCCCATGTCGATGATATGAAGCGCATCCTGCGTGCAGGGGCGGATAAAATCGGCATTAATACGGCGGCCGTTCGTAACCCTCAGCTTATTGCGGAGGGTGCGCGCAGCTTTGGCTCACAATGCATCGTGGTTGCGATTGATGCCAAGTACAATGAGGCGTGGGGCGAGTGGGAAGTATATACGCACGGAGGGCGCACGCCATCCGGTATCCGTGCCTTGGCATGGGCCAAGGAGGCTGAACGGCTGGGGGCAGGCGAAATTCTGTTGACCAGCATGAATGCGGACGGAACCAAGGATGGTTTTGATCTGCCGCTGACCTCTGCGGTGTCGGATACCGTAGGTATTCCGGTCATTGCTTCTGGTGGAGCGGGGAAGCAGGAGCATTTTTATGACGTGTTTACGGCGGGTAAAGCGGACGCTGGCTTAGCGGCAACCATTTTTCACTATAAAGAAATAGGAATTCCCGAGCTGAAACGGGATTTGAAGCGCAGAGGAGTGGAGATACGATGAGCAACGAATTGAACCAGCAGCTATCTCTGGAACAGGTATTGGATAATATTCGCTGGAATGAAGCGGGACTTGTCTCAGCGATTGTGCAGGATGATGCCACGCTTCAAGTATTGACGCTGGCCTATATGAATCGAGAATCGCTGAAGCTTTCTCTGGAATCGGGAGAGACATGGTTTTGGTCCCGTTCCAGACGGGAGCTGTGGCACAAGGGGGCAACCTCGGGGAATACGCAAAAAATCACCTCCATCCAGTTGGATTGTGACGGTGACGCTCTGCTCGTCCGTGTCATTCCGAATGGTCCTGCCTGCCATACCGGAGCAACGAGTTGCTTTTTCCGTGATATTTCCGCACCAGGAACGGCTGTGGCTCCTGCTTCGGAAAATGCCGGGGGCCAAGCGTCGGCGGCGACTCAAACGGGCACGACTCATGCTGCAACAAACCGCTTTGAGGTGCTTGCCCAGTTGGAAGCAATCATTAAGGAGCGGGAAGTGACACGTCCTGAAGGGGCCTATACGACCTACCTTTTTGACAAAGGCGTGGATAAGATTCTGAAAAAGGTTGGCGAAGAAGCATCCGAGACGATCATTGCCGCCAAGAATAAGGATAATGAGGAGCTTCGTCTGGAGGTCAGCGATCTGATCTATCACTTGCTGGTACTGTTACAAGAGCGCAAACTACCGCTGGATGATGTGCTGGCTGAGCTGAACCGCCGTCATGAGCGTCCCCGTCGTGATTAAAATGGGTGATGTAGCGCTGAAAGAGGGGAGAGTCGCATGAAAATTGACTATCATACGCATCATGCCCGCTGCGGACATGCGATAGGAAATCTGGAGGAGTATGTGCAGCAGGGTATTCGGCTGGGGCTGGATCAGCTTGGCTTGTCCGATCACATGCCGCTATTGCATGTTAACCCGGCCGACTATTACCCGGAGATGGCGATGTCTATGGAAGAGCTGCCCCGATATGTGGAAGAATGTCTGGAATTAAAGGAACGCTATAAGGGACAGATTGACATTCGTGTCGGTTTGGAAGGCGACTACATCGAGGGCTGGGAACGGGAAATCGAAGACATCATCACCGCATATCCGTGGGATTATGTGATTGGCTCCATACATTTTCTCGGGGAGTGGGATGTAACGGATTTCCGTCAGGTACACCATTGGGAAGGCAAAAATGTGCTGGAGGTGTACCGGACTTATTATGATGCGGTTTCCAAAGCGGCAGCTACCGGTTTGTATGACATCATGGGGCATCTGGATGTCATTAAGCGTTTCGGCCACTATCCGAAGCCGGAGGAAGCGGAGGAGCTGCGTGAGCTGGAGCACTCTGTACTCTCGGCCGTTGCCCGCAGCGGGCGGGCGATGGAGCTGAATGCATCGGGGCTATCCAAGCCCTGTGCAGAGATGTTCCCGAGCCGCCGCATGCTGGAGGAGGCATTGTCGCTAGGCATTCCGCTGACGGTAGGCTCGGATGCTCATGATCCAGCGAAGCTGTCCGAGCATTTGGAGAAGGCGCGCGCGCTTCTTCATGAGGTCGGATATCGTGAGCTTGCTGTATTCCGGCAGCGTGAGCGCTCGTCCGTGCCGTTGATGCTTTGAGGTCTATGTTCTGCCTAATATATAGCTCAATAATCTGCCGAACGTTGCCTTTTTACACATGAAGGCGCGTGCGGCTATTTGGCTTATCCACTCATTTTCCAGCGGATGGGTCAGAACAGGGTTCCGTTTTTTTGGGATGAGGTATACCCTACTGTCAAGTCGTTTTATAGTTGTGGTATACTGAAGGGTATGAACATGCCAGTTACAGTTAAAGGAGGTGCCTTTGTTATTTATGAAAGGGAAACATCTGCGAGCTTCGGGACCTAGCCCTAAGATTATTGTTTTGCGTTTCGACGCATCTTTCTTTTTTGAGAAAGCTGTGCGCTCGCTTGATCGCAATCATTATGACAAGGCATTGAAATATTTTCGCAAAGCCGTTGAATATGAACCGGATAATCCGGTGAATCATTGTAATATGGCGGGTATATTATCAGAGATGGGGGATTATGCAGGCTCGAATGAGATACTGTCCTCTGTTCTGAGCGACGTAGACCCGTCGATGACAGAGTGTTACTTCTATATGGCGAATAATTACGCCAATATGGAGCAGTTTGAAGAAGCGGAGAAAGCCTTAGTCACGTATTTGGAGGAGGACGAAGAAGGACAGTTTCTCGATGAAGCCGAGGAAATGATGGAGTTGCTCTATTATGAGCTGGATCGTCCAACCAAGCTGAACCGCATTAAGGCCCGGCAGGGAGTGGTCGAGCATGATCAGGCCCGTGTCTTGCTGGAGGAAGGGAAGTTTGCTCAGGCGGCCCAATTGCTTAAGCAAATTTCAGAGGAACAGCCGGACATGTTCGCTGCGCGGAACAATCTGGCGCTGGCGTATTACTACATGGGACTGTTTCAAAATGCGAAGACTACCATTCTTCGGGTGCTGGAGGATGAACCGGGTAATTTGCATGCGTTGTGCAACTTGGCGATCTTTTATCAGCATGAGGGCGGAGGTCCGGAATTGGATCGTCTGATTCAAACGTTGACGGTCACCATACCATTTCAGGAGGAGCAGGTATTCAAGCTGGCTACTACGATGGGGATTCTCGGACGTCATGAGGAGGCCTACAGACATTTTCGTAGGTTGCTTCAAGGTGACGGAGAGAATAATGATGACGCCTCCCTGTACCATTATACGGCGGTGGCTGCCAGCAATACGGGAAGATATGCGGAAGCACGGCGGTTGTGGGGTCATTTGCAAAAGCAGGATGCTTCCTCGGAAGTTCCGCGGTTTTTCCTGTCCCGGCTGGAGGAGCTCCAGCAGGAGGGTACACCGCTACAAGTGCTCAGCTACCATTACCACCTCCCCTTTGAGGAACAATTCCGCATGTGGGAGAAGTTCGGAGCTGACCAGGTGCCTGACAGCATGAAGCGGGACCCGCTAATCCGGTCTTCCTTCTTCTGGGCGTTACGCCACGGTGATCGAGCGACCCAGCTTCAAGTCATTCAGGCGCTGAGCCTGATCGGTGACGATGAGGTGCGACAGGCATTGGAGTCCTTCGTAGAAGACCCGGATCAGGAAGGCGAGTTGAAACGGCGCGCCTTGCAAGTGCTGCAAGAGCTGACGGAGCCGCCAGTTAAGGGCATACAGGAGACAAATCAGGAAACGGAACGACTTCTGCGACCAGAGTCAGAGAAGGTTCACCACGTATCCGAAGATAAGGTGTCTGCCCATTCAACTGTCCATCCGGAATGGCAGGCAGTGCTGGATAAGGTACTTGCCGTTATGAGCAAGCCGTCTGATCCGGTCATGCAACGCGATTTGAGGTCACTTTGGCTGGAATATTTGGATCGGCTTGCCCCGGAAGTCCCGATTGTTCAGCATACTGAGGGATGGGCAGCGGCGCTGGAATACTTGACAGCCAAAATGCATCATCATTCGGTGACCTATCAGGAAGTAGCTGACCGTTATGGAATTTCCGTATCGACCGTAAGTCGCTATGCACGCCAGATTGACAGCGTGTGCGGTATCAAGCAGAAGATGAAACAGCCGATCTCCACGTTTAAAAAGCGGGTCTGAGACCTGCTCCAAACACCACTTAAGGGAGGCAACAAACGTATGTATAAATCCATAATTATTGGTACAGGTCCTGCAGGCTACACAGCCGCTATTTATTTGGCGCGCGCGAACATGAATCCACTGATCATTGAGGGAATGCAGCCCGGCGGGCAGCTTACCACAACGACTGAAATTGAAAATTTTCCGGGTTTTGAGCAAGGCATCCTCGGACCTGAACTGATGGATAACATGCGCAAGCAGGCCGAACGCTTCGGCGCTGAGTTTACTTCCGGCTGGGTAGAGGAAGTGGATTTCAGCAAGCGCCCTTTTAAAGTGAAGGTAGAGGGAAAAGGCATCATTGAGGCGGAGTCAGTGATTATTGCTACAGGCGCGTCCGCTAGGTATCTCGGTATTCCGGGTGAGCAGGACAATGTAGGACGCGGAGTCAGCACTTGTGCGACCTGCGACGGCTTCTTTTTCCGTGGGAAAAAGATCATTGTAGTAGGCGGAGGCGATTCGGCCATGGAGGAAGCGAGCTTCCTGACCCGGTTTGCCTCCAGTGTAACCTTGGTTCACCGTCGCGATGAGATGCGGGCATCTAAAATTATGCAGGATCGCGTACGGGAAAATGAAAAAGTGCATTGGGCGTTAAATCGGACTCCTTTGGAGGTCGTAACGGGAGAAACGGGATTAAAGGGCTTGAAGGTACACAATAATGAGACGAACCAGGATGAGCTGATCGAAGCAGATGGTGTGTTCGTGGCCATCGGACATACGCCTAATACGGGCTTCCTGAACG
>NZ_ASRY01000241.1 GCF_000520815.1 Paenibacillus maysiensis
AGGGACATACCGATTTGTTCACGCGGCATGATTTTGTAAATAATCGTCATACTCAGCGGCATAATGACACCGCCTCCCAGACCAGCCAGCACCCGTGCTGCGATCAGGGAAGAATCACTCCATGCAAAAATACATATTCCCGTTCCCAGCGAGAACACGCTGAGCGCAAGTATTAAAAACTTTTTATATCCGATGCGCTGCTCCATATATCCGGTAATCGGGACGATTACACCAGATGCAAGCGTGTAACCTGTAATAACCCACTGAATACGTGTCGTCGTTGATCCTAAGTCCGTCGTCAATCGAGGAATGGCGACATTGATCAGACTGTTGTTCAGAATGGCGACAAAGGCGCCTAAAACGATGGCAAAAAAAGCAAGCCAGCGTTCTTTGGAAGTATCTGTCGAAGGAGCAGCAGCAGTTTCATTGGCAGCCACATGGACCCCTCCTTTTAAGGTGTATGAATTTTAACTTCCACGTTCGTTCCTGGAATGAGCTTCATATCCTTCGGCTTGTTCACGGCAATCTCTACAGGCACACGCTGGGTCACCTTGTTAAAGTTACCGCTTGTGTTTACCGCAGGAATGAGCGAGAACACCGCATTTGAGGCTTCGCCCACTTTACGAACTTTGCCTTGGATCGTCTTGTCACCTGCAGCATCAAGCGTAATGTCAACAAGCTGTCCTGGTTTAATGCGGTCAATATCGGTTTCTTCAATATTCGTGGAGACATACAGGCTGTTCATATCAACCATGGTTGCAACAGCACTGCCCGGAGAACCGATTTCATGCTCCTTCGAATAAATCTTAATGACGGTACCGTTGATCGGCGCACGCAGTACGGATTTGCTGATCATACTGGAATCCAGCCCCGATACATCCTGCTCCGCAATCGGTTCATTACGCTGAAGAACATCGCCTTCCTCCACATCAATGTGTGTAATCTCACCGGAAATTTGCGGCATTACCTTATATTGATCCGCTTGAATGCGCGCATCGTCACTCTTAACAAAGTGTGTTGCCTGATACCAATAATAATAGCCAATGGCTCCACCGCTCAGAATGAGCAGTACGATGAGAATTGGCAGTACGGTTTTCTTACTCACTTCTTCCACCCCTGTTGTCCAAAAAATTTTATTATTCAACGCTAATATTTTAATTTCGAAATATTAGGCCATCAAACCAAATCGAGAACGTAAAATAAGCACATGGCAGCATTACCATGCAAAAGAAAGAACATTATCTATGTACATAGGCAATCCTTGTCTATGCTCACACATCGTCTCCTTTATATTTAAATATTTTCATATAAATATCGTACATTGAAATATTATAGTTACATTTATCTATTCAGGCAATATAAATTTTCAGTTTTTCAAAAAAATTTTCATAAAAAATAGCCTTGGGAAACAAGGCTATTTCAACGAAAAGGTATTAATTACATTTAAAGGTTTTCAAAGAATACACTAAGAGAAAAGCAAAGGTCCCCATGACCGTTCTCTACGGTTTTTGGCCTCCTGCTGCTCTTTTTTGTTCTTATCTATCCTGTTGCTATTGCCCTGTGATCGTTGTTCCCCCAGGCAGGCTCCGCAACGACATCGTTCTGTTGTCGCGTGTACATCCTCTCTGGAGTCCCGCAATAGCCAAACGTAATCCAGAGATTGCTGTAAAGAAGTAGGGCCCGGGATAAAGCGGATTTTTTTGCCCTCCAGCAGACAGTAGACCTCAATAAGCTGCGGAAGAGCGCCAAATGCATAATAACAAAAAACATTCGTCAAATGTTGAAATGTATGAATAACGTTGGGATTATAATCCACGATGTATTTCTGAATCAGCAAGGAATCTGCTCCAGCTGACAGTTGCCAGGCAGACTGCACAATGAGCGAAATGTCGATCTCAAGCTCAGGGACCGACGTGCAAAATTGCTCATACAACATCACCGGCACTGACAAGTCCCTATTTAGCGCACAAATTTTAGACAGCTCGCCTGACACTTTATTTTTAACGTCCCAGTAATGGAACAACGATTCGAAGCCGGTTGGTTGCTTGGGCCACCATTTCTCCAGCACGTACTGGACGGGGATTTCCCGCCGCACCCCTACTTCCATTTCGAAGTATTCATTTAGCGCATGCCCTACCGCATATTGAACCCGTTGCCTCCAATTCCAGCCTTCACGCCCGCGTTTTCCCTGCGATTGACGGGTAGACTGCGTAGTTCTCCACATCTCCTCAAGCTGATAGTCGTGCAGAAGAGGAAAGCCGCTTAAGCTATCGCTATTGCGCATACCTATCCCTCGCTCTCTTCTCAGGACACCCCAATGCCAGCCTGTGCAAATTGTCTTCCGTAAGCCCGGCAATTTTCTTTTTCATCGTCCAGTGGGTTGAATTCGATCTTCAAGCTCTCCTGAATAACAGTTGCGCCGCGTTCTTTGACTTTTTCCTCTACCAGGTCAACCGCGCCGCAGAATTGTGTATAGGATGTATCTCCGCTGCCAAATACAGCGGTCTTTTTACCGGATAGATCAAGCTCATCCAGTTCCTCGTAAAAATCTAAAAATTCATCAGGAAGCTCACCGTCTCCCCATGTATATACACCCAACAGGAATCCGTCATAACCGAGCAGTTCCTGCGCGCTGCAATCATATGAAGCCTTCAACTCCGCCTCATGTCCTGCCTGGCGGACGCCTTCGGCGATCAATTCTGCGATTTCCTCTGTATTACCAGTCATGCTGGCATAAGCAATCATGATTTTACCCAAGTTCATCCCTCACTTTTGTTTGACATATGGAATGCATTTATTCCCTATTACTCAAATAATATTTGATAATGATTCTCATTGTCAAATATTAATTTCAAAAAAGTGTTTTATGCTTGGTAAAACATACGCAAAACGGGGCTGTCCCAAAAGTCATAAAATTGGCTGGGGACGGCCCTTTTCTCCAAATTGTAAAACAAAAAGAAACCGTTCCTTGGTAAAATGGAGGTACCACCCAACCATTCGAAAGGAGACGGTTTCTTTGTACATTCAATATACCATGGATCAACTTTTCTTACCAATGGATTTAGAGGCAGATATCCCCGAAAACCACATCGTCCGTGTGGTAAACGACGCAGTCAACCGCCTGAGTGATTCCATTTTCAACGCTGCGTATCCTGGCGGTGGCCGTCATAGTTATCATCCTAAAATGCTCACCAAAATCATCATTTACGCCTACACTCAGCGCATCTACTCTTCCCGTCAAATCGCCAAGGCCGTCCGCGAAAATATCATGTTCATGTGGCTTGCTGCGCGGCAACAACCGGATTTCCGTACCATCAACCGCTTCCGTTCGGAGCGGATGAAAGAGGTGCTGGAAACCGTGTTTACCCATGTGCTGGAGCTGCTTGTTCAGGAGCAATACGTGTCCTTGGAACACTACTTTCTGGACGGAACCAAGTTTGAAGCGAATGCAAACAGGTACACCTTCGTCTGGAAAAAGGCCGTTGTCAAGCACCAGGCCAAGCTGCAAGAAAAAGTACATACCCTGTTCCAAACCATCGAAGCGGCCGAAAGCGAAGAAGATGCGCTCCACGCGGGTACAGACCTTCCTGAGCTTGGCGAAGCTTCCTCGCTCACGGCAGAAAAGCTGGAAAACGCGGTTCAACAACTGGAGGAAGCTTTGCAAGAAAAACCGAAAAATAAAACCTTAAAGAAAGCCGTGGGCCAGTTACGCAAGGACTTGCTGCCGCGGCTCCAAAAGTATGAGCATCAGATCGAAACCGCGGGCGAGCGCAATAGCTACAGCAAAACCGATCCGGACGCGACGTTCATGCGAATGAAGGAAGATCACATGCGAAATGGTCAACTGAAGCCGGGATACAATGTGCAGATGGGCACGGAAAACCAGTTTGTGCTCGGTTACAGCGTGCATCAGCGGCCTACCGATACGAAATGCTTGAAGCCCCATTTGGAACATCTGGAAGAATCACTCGGGAGACAACCAGAGATGGTCATTGCCGATGCAGGGTATGGAAGCGAAGAAAATTACAGCTATTTCGAAGAGCACAACATCCAAGCGATCGTCAAATACGGGACATACCACAAGGAGAAAACCAGGGCTTGGAAGCAAGCGATAGGCAAAGTGGACAACTGGAGCTACAACGAAACGGAAGATACATGGACCTGTGCGGCTGGAAAAACGTTACGTTTTCGATACGAAGGCCAGACGGTCACGGAGAGCGGCTACACGATTCGGACACGCCATTATCGAAGTGGAGATTGTAGCGATTGTCCCCTAAAAGCGAAATGCACCACAGCCAAGGGCCACCGGGAGATTGCCGTCAGTCTGACCTATATGCGGCAAAAAAACGACATGCGGGAACGACTGCGCAGCGAGGAAGGATACACCCTTTCCGTTCGGCGCATGACTGAGCCCGAGAGCGTGTTTGGACAAATAAAAAACAATCGGGGTTTCCGAAGGTTCCTGCTTCGCGGCTTGCAAAAAGTAAGCCTGGAGGTCGGGTGGCTTTGCCTTGCCCACAATCTGCTCAAAAAAGCCGCAATGACGGAAAAACGCAAAAGGGACGAAGCAGGATAAACCTCTGCTTCGTCCCTTTTGAACATATCGGTGTTTTTGTTCTTCTTCGATATGCTTTTTAAGGGCTTTTGGGACAGCCCCGTTCGCTGATAAAACCTATGAATAAGCTGCTTAAACAAGAAGCTTGTTATTTATTGCATCCATTATTTATTACGCCAGTACAGTTCATTCCATTGCAGCTCCTGACGGAACTGACGGATGTTCGTGTTGTTGTCAATAACGACGGCTTCAATGCCTGTCAGCTCTGCATAATCCAGCAATTGCTCAGTGGTTACAGCATAGGACAACACCGTATGATGCGCTCCGCCCGCATGAATCCATGCTTCTGCAGATACTTCAAGCGAAGGCTCTGGTTTCCACAACACGCTGGCTACAGGCAGCTTCGGCATTTGGTTTTTATTTTCCACAGCATGGATTTGGTTAATGATCAGACGGTAACGTCCTCCCAGCTCAATGATAGATGCTACGAGCGCCTTACCCGGTTTGCCTTCAAAAATAAGACGAGCCGGATCGGCTTTGCCGCCAATACCCAACGGTTGGACATCAATACGAGGTTTGTTCACAGCAATCGTCGGACATACCTCCAGCATATGAGAACCCAAATTCAGCTCATTGCCCGGCTCCAAATGGTACGTGTAATCTTCCATAAAGGAAGTATCCACATTGTTAGCCATCAGCTTCATCAGACGCGTCAACGCTGCCGTTTTCCAGTCACCCTCGCCGCCGAAGCCATAGCCTTGGGCCATCAAACGCTGAACCGCCAAACCAGGCAGTTGTTTCAGACCATGCAGATCCTCAAACGTTGTTGTAAAGGCTCCAAATTCTCCGTCCTGCAAAAACTTTTTCAAGCCCAGCTCAATACGAGCCTGCTCCAAAATAGAATCACGTACTGCACCCGGTTGCTTGGCTTCTGCGGACAACTCATACAGGTCGTGATACTCCTCAAACAGAGAGTTGATATCCCCCTCTGACACGCTATTAACGACCTCAACCAGATCACCCACACCATAGCCGTTGATCGACCAGCCCAACTGGGCCTGAGCAGATACTTTGTTGCCGTCGGTTACAGCTACTTC
This sequence comes from Paenibacillus maysiensis, assembly GCF_000520815.1. Classification (GTDB taxonomy): domain Bacteria; phylum Bacillota; class Bacilli; order Paenibacillales; family Paenibacillaceae; genus Paenibacillus; species Paenibacillus maysiensis. Next base: position 5,653 of record NZ_ASRY01000241.1, read on the forward strand.
ACGCATATTGTCACCAAAACGGGCTACTTTGAGATTTTGGCTTTCGCTATAAGCAGCAGCCGTGGACATCCAGCCGCCGATGCGTTTCTGAACGCCTTCTTCCTCCCAATAGCCGACAACAACTTTACGAGTTACACCCAAACGGGCACCGATAAAGCCAAATTCACGGTCACCATGCGCGGATTGGTTCAGGTTCATAAAGTCCATATCAATACTATCCCAAGGGATATCACGGTTAAATTGAGTATGCAGATGTAACAAAGGCTTTGCCAAACGCGTCAAGCCAGCAATCCACATTTTCGCCGGAGAAAATGTATGCATCCAGGTAATAATCCCTGCACACAGGTCATCTCCGTTCGCATCAATAATGAGACGACGAATCGCGTCGGAATTCGTCAGAACCGGCTTGAGAACCACTTCAAACGGTAAATGACCACTACGGTTCAATCCCTCTACAATTTGACGAGAATGCTCTTGTACCTGCTCGAGCGTCTCGGGTCCATACAAATGCTGACTTCCTGTAGCAAACCAAAATTTAAACGGTTTCATAATTAAAAATTCCTCCTGTCAGGAAATAAGTATAGTTGCAGCTGTATTTATAGATAAAATATTATGTACGTACAATCTAATATTTTTCTCATGATTATGATGAAAAATGATTAGTTGTACGTACAAGTTGGATTGATTTCATTTTAATATGGAAGCGCTCTAATTACAAGTGTATCTGGTAAAAATTTTTTTTTGATCTGGAAGCTGAAGATAAACAAGCACGTAAGTCCTAGTAGTCATGACATATTAAATAATGCCAAGCCCTGTAATTTCGGACTTGGCATTATTATGAGGAAATTACCACACAGAGTGGATCATCTAATTCATATCACTAACCGCCATAAAGCGACAAAAAAATGCTGGGACCTATAACGGTCAATATCAGCTTCTCCATGGAATCATTCGATTGTTGCTGAGGTTTGTTGTACAATAGACTCCATATGGGGATTTTTGTGCAGAGGACTGCCGGAATCCTGAATTGACTGCTGAAGGATGGATTGTACATGTATGTAGCACAAGAATGGAAAGATTATGAAGTAGTAGATACAGGCGGCGGCGAAAAGCTGGAGCGTTGGGGCGATATTGTCCTGCGTCGGCCCGATCCGCAAATTATATGGCCTTTGCCCCAGGAAACAGCCGAGTGGCGCGATGTTCATGGACATTACCACCGCAGTTCCTCCGGGGGCGGCAGCTGGGATATGAAGAAGCCTACTCCCGAGCGTTGGACGATCAGCTACGGGCCGCTTAAATTCCACATTAAACCGACCAGCTTCAAGCATACCGGTCTTTTTCCGGAGCAAGCAGCGAACTGGAGCTGGATGATGGATAAAATCAAAGACGCTGGCAGACCGATTTCGGTACTGAACCTGTTCGCCTACACTGGGGGAGCCACTACTGCCGCAGCATATGCTGGAGCGAGTGTTGTCCACGTGGATGCGGCCAAGGGCATGGTGCAATGGGCGAAGGAAAACGTGCAATTGTCCGGTTTAGCCGACCGTCCGGTGCGCTTTATCACAGACGACGTATTCAAGTTCGTACAGCGGGAGCAACGTCGGGGAAACCGATATGATGCGATCATTATGGACCCTCCTTCTTATGGGCGCGGACCAAACGGAGAAACATGGAAGCTGGAAGAAAGCCTGTATCCGTTCTTGGAATCCTGCATGAGCATCATTTCCGATCAACCGTTGTTCATGCTAATTAACTCCTATACCACTGGGATTTCGCCTTCCGTACTGCGCAACATGCTGAGTATGACGATGCAACAAAAGTATGGCGGTCAAATCAGCGCTGGTGAAATCGGATTGCCGATTACCCGCTCGGGGCTAAATCTGCCTTGTGGTATTCTCGGACGCTGGGAGGCTTAATTCCTCCTATGACTCCAGATGAACTTACCCGGCACGGACACGCACAGCCGAATATCCCTGTTCTATATGAGGACAACCATGTTCTGGCCGTTGTCAAGCCTGTCAACGTTCCGACACAAGAGGACGCCAGCGGTGATCCTGATCTGCTGTCTTTACTCAAGGAAGACCTCAAAATCAGACACGATAAGCCTGGTAATGTCTTTTTAGGACTGGTTCACAGACTGGATCGGCCTGTAGGCGGTGCCATGATCTTTGCCAAGACGTCCAAAGCCGCTTCTCGGCTGTCAGAGTCGGTTCGAGGCCGTAGTTTCCGCAAGATGTATGCAGCGGTTCTAAACGGTGTTCCCGCGGCCTCACAAGGCCGTCTGACCCATCATCTGCTAAAGGACAGCCGCACTAACACGGTTCAGGCAGTTCGTCCCGGTACGGCCGGGGCCAAGGAGGCCATTTTAGAATACCAAGTGCTTGGGCAAGCAGATGGGCTCAGTCTTGTACAAATTGAGCTACACACCGGACGCTCGCATCAGATTCGTGTACAGATGCAGGCTATCGGCTGTCCTCTATACGGGGATCAAAAATACGGTGGCAGCCTGAGCCGCCCAGGTCAACAGTTGGCGCTCTGGTCTCTGCTTGCTGGGGCACCGCATCCTGTTAGCAAGGAGCACATGAGCTTCCACTCGTTCCCTCCAGCCCAATTCCCATGGAGCGAGTGGCCCAAATCGCTTTATGAAAGCATGATCGAAGCTGAAAATTGAGCAGGCATATACAAAAAGAACCCGTAACGCATGTAATCAAACAAACATGCATTACGGGCTCTTTTTTTGCTAAAAATCTGATAGCCCTCCCGTCCTTATGACGAGGAGACCACAGACTGCCCTTTCTTGCTGTTCACCAACTGCTGACGGGGCCGAGCGTTTTGAGCATTCGTATTCTTGATGAAAAATGCCAAAATCAGGGCCGTCACACTCAACAGCGTCGCAATGATAAAGGCTGAGTTGATACCATAAATCGTAGCCTGGTTGCCTGCTGCCAGCATCTCTGCTTTATTTGTAACAGCTAATCCCTCAGATGCAACAATATTCGTCAGACGGTTGCTGCTTTGAGTCGACATCACCGTCACCAGAATTGCTGTTCCGATTGAACCGGAAATCATACGCAGTGTATTACTCATCGCAGTACCATGCGCATTCAATCGTTGCGGAAGCTGGTTCAACCCGGCCGTTTGGATCAGCATCATCAGCAATGACATTCCGAACATCCGAACCGTATAATTAGCCAGCAGCGTCATATAGGTCGTTGTTTCAGTCAAGCGTGTGAACTCCCAAGTCGTCACAGCCATGATCAATAAACCGATCACAGACAACCATCGTGCTCCGATCCGGTCAAAAATAGCCCCAGTTACAGGAGACATCACCCCCATCAGAATGGCCCCCGGCAACATCAGCATACCGGACTCAATCGGTGAAAAGCCGCGGATATTTTGCAAATAAATCGGCAGTAATATCATACCGGCGTACAAAGCCATCGTCACAATGACATTAATGATTGTCGTCAAGCTATACACATCATATTTGAAGATACGGAACTCCAGCATAGGTTCATCAACCTTCAGTTGGCGAACAATAAACAGAATGAGCGCGATCGTCCCCACAATAAGCGTAGACAGGACCGGAATACTTCCCCAGCCCGATGTTCCTGCATCACTAAAGCCGTATAACAGTCCGCCGAAACCGAGCGTAGACAAAATGATGCCGGGAATGTCCAGCTTAGGCTTGGACTGCTCCGTTACATTTTTCAGAAAAATAAATCCGATCACAATCGACATCACCGAAATCGGCAGGATGATCCAGAACAGTACCTGCCAGTCATAATTTATCATGTTATATGTAAATGTCAACATTCACCCCTGTAACAGACATTAGGTATTGAAAAAAGCATCTGAAACTTGCAGGATACAACAAATCATTTAAAAAATGACAACAGCTACAAGCTACAGTATGTGTTTTTCAGCATAAAAAACGCGGACATATGTGGCCCATTTGGGCAGCATTATCCGCGCATTTTTATTTAGAATATTAAAGAGACGATATGTTCATATAAGCTGTTTTTCATTCAATCCATTTTCCACTTACTCCGCTCGCTCTATTTGTTCCTTTACTCCCTTTGCCTCGCTTGCCGATGCAGACAGTTTCGTCTTTGTGGTGATTTTACCCAACAGATAAACCAGCAAATTTTGATTATGCTGCGAAATTCGGTTTAGTGCAGAGCCCAGAAAATCATCTCTTATCTGCAATCCCCGTTCAGCTTCTTCTCTCCCTTGATCGGAAATAACAATCCATACGATTCTACGGTCCTTTACGTCTCTAAAGCGGGTGACCAGGCGATTCCGCTCCATCCGGTCCAGCAGCATCGTAACCGCCGCAGGTGTGGTTGCGAGATACGGGATCAGTTGAGACGGTTTCATGTGGCCGTATTCGTTCAGAACCTCCAGCACCGTAAGCTGAGCCTCAGTCAATGATGGAGCCAACTGCTGCTCCATATGAACCTTGTAATCCTTAGCCATTCTGGACCAGATTTTCGCAAATTCGGTCGTTTGCATTTTGCCTCACTCCTTTGAATAACAGGGTCAGTAAAAGCATCAAAATTACCGTATGGGCCACCGTCCGGATTGTATTTCATCACATTAAATTTTCGCCATTCAGCCCTGGTTTCCTGCCGTTTTTGGAGCATCAATTGAAAAGGGGAAGGAAGTCTCACTTCGGTTTTGGAGGCTGCTCAAGGTTCGACAGCATGACGGCAAAAAGGTCCTCATTCGTGCCGGAATGGCACGAGAGGACCTCTCTTTTTCGAGCTAAAAAGCGCTTGACTTTCCTGTTATTCTATGGACTGGGAAGCCTGCGGCTCACTACGCGGCAGCACATTCACAATTTCGTCCTTCTTCTCCATAGGAGCCAGCAGCTTGCCTGTATCCTTGCGGTCGGTCAAAGGAGCTTTTTCCGAAAGGAAAGACATCGTCTGCCCTTCTGCAGTGATCGCAAATAATTGAATAGCTTCACGGCAATAGAAGGCAGCCACGATCCGAGTTCCGTTCGAACGTACTCGTTTGCCTTCCTTAAATTCAAAGGTGGTGATTCCTTTACCACCTCGTCCCTGGGCAGGATAGTCCAGTAGAAGCGTACGCTTGCCATAACCGGACTCAGTCAGCACCAGTACTTCTCCTTCATCCTCTACCACCCACAGCGCTGCGACAATTTCATCGCCTTCCGCCAGTTGTATACCTTTAACACCCGCCGAGACGCGGCCCATCGCATTAACCTCTTGCTCCTTGAAGCGTATGCTCATCCCTGCACGGGTAATAAGCATAATATCCCGGGTGCCGTCGCTTAGCGTTACCGACAACACTTCATCGTCCCCTGCTACCTTGCAGGCTGCTACAGCACTGGAACGTTTCGTTGCATATTCCGTCAGCTCTGTCCGCTTCACTTGGCCCTTCTTTGTTACAAACACCAGACTTTTGCCGATTTCCTCAATGTTTTTGACCGGAATGACACTCACGATACGATCATCCTTGGTTAACGGAATCACGTTAACAATCGGAGTTCCCGGCTCTTTCCACTTGTACTCCGGCACCTGGTGCACAGGCAATAAGAAATATTGTCCGCGTTGAGTGAAGACGAGTAACACATCCAGTGTGTTGACATCAAGCAACTGGGTGACATAATCACCTTCCTTAACGCCGGAAGCTGAGCGCTCCCCACCGGAACGAGTAAAGGACAGCATACCTGTACGCTTCACATAGCCGTCTTTGGAAAGAGTCAGCAATACGTCCTCTGCCCCAACCATGACCTCCAGATTTACCTTAATCTCTTCAACCTCACCCTGTATGTCCGAACGGCGGTCAATGCCGTACTTCTCACGGATTTCCAGCAGCTCCTTGCGGATCAAACTAATCAGCTTGCGATCACTTTCCAAAATAGAACGGTACTGGGTAATTTTTTTCTGGATTTCACTTAATTCCTTTTCCAGCGTAGTGATTTCCAGATTCGTGAGACGGTACAGCTGCAAGGTCAAAATAGAATCAGCCTGACGTTCGCTAAAGCCAAACATCCATTGCAAATTATTTTGCGCGTCCTGGCGATTTTTGGAAGCTTTAATGGCCGCAATGACCTCATCCAGAATGTTCAGCGCCTTGACCAAACCTTCCAGCACATGGGCACGATCCTCCGCCTTTTCCAGCTCAAACTGGATACGGTGTGTGACAACCTCGCGTTGATGGGCGATATATGCTTCCAAAATGGACTTCAATCCAAGCTGATGCGGCGCTTTGTTCACAATGGCTACCATGTTGAAGTTGTATGCCACCTGAAGGTCGGTTTTTTTCAGCAAATAAGCCAAAATCCCTTCCGCATCGGCTTCCTTCTTCAGTTCCACCACAATTCTCAAACCGTTCCGTCCACTCTCGTCACGAACCTCGGCAATCCCTTCCACCTTTTTCTCCAGACGGATATTCTCCATGGCGGTTACGAGCCTTGATTTAACAATCTGGTATGGAATCTCCGTAATGACCAGTTGCTGCTTACCTCCGCGCAAAGACTGAATTTCCGTTTTGGAACGGATATAAATACGCCCTTTACCTGTGCGATAAGCGTCTTTAATGCCTTCGCCCCCCATAATCAGTCCGCCAGTCGGGAAATCAGGACCTTTAATAAAGGTCATAATCTCTTCCAGCTCAATATCCGGCTTTTCCATCACAGCAATGCTGGCGTCAATGACCTCGCGTAAGCTGTGCGTTGGAATTTCAGTCGCGAATCCGGCCGAAATTCCGCTGGAGCCGTTTACTAGCAGATTCGGATAACGGGAAGGAAGTACAACCGGCTCCTTGGCCGAGTTATCAAAGTTATCCTTGAACATAACCGTGCGTTTTTCGATATCACGCAGCATTTCCATCGCGATAGGAGACAGACGGGCCTCCGTGTACCGCATAGCGGCTGCCGGGTCATCGTCCTGGGAACCCCAGTTGCCGTGACCGTCCACAAGTACGTGACTCATTTTCCAAGGCTGCGCCATCCGCACCATTCCGTCGTAAATTGACGAGTCACCGTGGGGGTGATAATTACCCATAACGTCCCCAACCGTTTTGGCAGATTTACGGTACGCTTTATCCGGTGTGTTGCCGGAATCATACATGGAGTACAAAATCCGGCGCTGTACTGGCTTTAATCCGTCCCGCACATCGGGTATCGCCCGATCCTGAATAATATATTTGGAATATCGGCCAAAGCGGTCACCGACCACTTCCTCCAGAAAAGCTGGCAAAAATTGCTCCGATAAGCTCATGTATACACCTCATTTGTTAGCACTACTCTACATATTCCGTAAAATCTACGTTTTCCACAATCCAGCGCTTGCGCGGATCAACCTTGTCGCCCATCAATGTGGACACACGGCGTTCAGCCTTGGCTGCATCCTCAATCTGGACGCGCAGCAGGGTACGTGACTCGGGATTCATCGTCGTTTCCCATAACTGATCAGGATTCATCTCCCCAAGTCCTTTATAGCGTTGAAGCTCAAAATTCCGTCCAAATTCCTTTAAGTAATTATCAAGCTGCTCGTCAGTCCAGGCATAACGTACCGTTTCGAGCTTACCCGACTTCCGGGTTATCTTATACAATGGCGGTTGAGCAATAAATATGCGTCCCGCATCAATCAGCTCTTTCATATACCGATAAAAGAACGTTAGCAGCAGCACTTGAATGTGCGCGCCGTCCGTATCCGCATCAGTCATAATGATGATTTTGGAATAATTGCTGTCTTCCAGCGTAAACTCTGTTCCTACCCCCGCCCCGATTGCTGCTGTAATCGCGCGGTACTCATCATTTTTCATAACATCCGCCAGCTTGGATTTCTCCGGGTTCATCGGCTTGCCCTTCAAGGGCAAAATAGCCTGAATTTTGGAATCCCGTCCCTGCTTCGCCGATCCTCCAGCCGAATCACCTTCCACGATAAACAGCTCGTTTCGTGTAAAATCCTTGGATTGCGCAGGCGACAGCTTGCCGTTCAGATTAGAGCTTTCACTGCGTTTCTTGCCGGAACGCATTTCGTCACGAGCCTTACGTGCTGCTTCACGCGCTCTGGACGCCTGTACTGCCTTTTTGATTAACGTTTGCGCAACCTGCGGATTTTCCTCCAGAAAACGCTGCATCTGCTCCGATACAATCGCATCCACGGTACTGCGTGCGGAAGCACTACCCAGCTGATCCTTTGTCTGGCCGACGAATTCAACCTCAGCCATCTTGACACTGATTACGGCCATCATTCCCTCACGTAAATCATTGCCTTCCAGATTTTTATCCTTTTCCTTCAGCATTACCGTGCGTCGCGCATATTCATTCATGACACGGGTGTAAGCGGTTTTGAAGCCCGTTTCATGTGTACCCCCGCCCCGTGTCGGAATGGAGTTGACAAACGAAGCAATCGTTTCGGTATAACCTGCATTGTACTGAATGGCAATTTCCACCTCAACGTCTTCCTTCTCTGCATTGAAGTGAATGACGTCATGCAGCACGTCCTTGCCTTCATTCAGAAAAGCGACAAACTGACTCGCTCCGCCCTCATAAAAATACTCATCCGACTTCCCGCTGCGTTCATCTTTAAGCTGGATACGGAGACCCGAGTTCAGAAAAGCAATTTCCTGAAGCCGTTCGGCCAGCGTATCGTAGTTGAAATGAATGCCTGCCTGGAATACGCGAATATCCGGTTTAAATGTAATTTTGGTGCCCGTCTTGTTGGTATTGCCCAGCACTTCAAGGCCTGTGGTCGGTTCCCCGACATGCTCCACGCCCTTCTTGTCCTGCCAATATTCAAACCGCTGACGGTGAATCTTGCCGTCCCGGTAAATTTCCACTTCAAGCCATTCCGAAAGAGCGTTCGTTACGGACGCGCCCACACCGTGCAGACCCCCGGACTTTTTATATCCCGAACCGCCGAACTTACCTCCGGCGTGCAAAATGGTAAATACTACCTGTGGTGTTGGGATTCCTGTTTTGTGCATTCCTGTAGGAATACCACGCCCGTTATCTGTTACTGTAACGGAACCGTCCTTATGCATTGTAATGTCAATGCGGGAGCAAAACTTGGCAAGATGCTCATCAACCGCGTTGTCCACAATTTCCCATACCAAATGATGTAGTCCCGAAGAACTGGTGCTTCCAATATACATGCCCGGCCGTTTGCGAACTGCTACAAGCCCTTCGAGCACTTGAATGTCGTCCACGCCATATTCCAAAGCTCCGTTCTGAGTGCCGGACGCTCCCGCAGACAAGTCGATTTTGTCGACCATTCATGCTCCCCCTTTGTCTAATCGTAACCGTGTTTTGCCTTATTCTTGATGATTTTCACCAAAAATGCAAACAGATGTTTTCTTTTACCTTGTCCATTTTAATTCAATATATCCCGTTTCGTAAAGACGGCGAATGAAACAATCAGCGCCGCAGCCCCCCAAATGCCCAGTACAGCCAAAGAAAACGGCAAGGTCATCCCCTCAATCGGGGCGGGGCTTCCTGATAAATAATCGGTCAATTCGAGGTTGACCATAAATAAATATTTGGCGCTCTGCCAGGATGAGGCCATGTTCGTTAAAATTGTGCCTGAAATAAGCGCAGCCATCATTACCACAATGCTTGCCGCCGTACTGCGTACCAGCACCGATACCATAAAGGCAAGCGAGGCTACCACGAGACTGACGAACCAGATTAATCCGGCTTGTAACATCAGATAGTGCCATTGAGGAATCGCATGTACCGCAGACATATCCACCGTCGATCCAACAATTTGGAAGCCCGTAAATACCGGAACATTAAAGCCGCGAAAGCCAAAAAACAAGCCCGATATAAGATAACTGATCACAAACACAGCCAAAATGATGAGCGAAACGAACATATACAACGTTAGCAGCTTGCTCAGCAGTACCTTCCACCGCCTGACAGGACGGGTCAGCAGCATTTTTATGGTACCCGTCGTTCGTTCTCCTGAAACCAGATCGGAGGCAATAGCCATAATAAGCAATGGAACGAACAAATTAATAGAATTGTCCATAAACTCTCTGGTAAAGGTTACGCCACTTGGCTCATTCGGGTTCACGTCATTTTCCAGATAATATTGCATTTGTTGGACAAATACTCGCCTGTAGGTCTTCCATTCCTCCGGAACCCGGTCGCTGCCCAGCGAATTTTGGTTGTCTGTAATGGCCTGACGCAGCTCCAGTCGCCAGTCATTGCCGAATTTTTCGCGGTTATTTTCCGCCACCTTCATCTGAGCGTACGTAAAAATCGGCACAAGCACAAGCAAAACAAGTAAAATGACATAAAATCGTTTCTTCTTGATGATTTTGAGCGTTTCATTTTGTACGAGCGGTAAAATGTTATTCAAGAATCTCACCTTCCGTCATTTTCAGGAATAGCTGCTCCAGTGTAGGGTTGATTTTGCTTACACCTTTAACGGAAATGCCGGAAGCCGTTATTTGTACGACCAGCTCCGCGATATGCTCTTCGTCCATTTCAGTAAAAATGGCATCCGCTCCGCTGCCTGCAACAATGCTGTCATCAATCAGTTCATCGGCGTTCGTAATGATTTGTACATGCGGAGAGCCTTCCAACAGGGCAAGACCCTGATCATGGGGCTCCAGTTGCCATACGGCCATACGCGAATGCGTTTCAACCAATTCCCGCACACCGCCAACAGCAAGTACCCGTCCCCGGCTAATAATCGCCACACGATCACACAACAACTGGATTTCACTAAGTAAATGACTGGAAACAAATACAGCCATGCCCTCTGCCGCCAACAGACGGATAAAAGCTCTCATCTCCTTGATCCCCTTGGGGTCCAGCCCGTTTGTCGGTTCGTCCAGAATAAGCAGCTTAGGTTTGCCAAGCAAGGCCTGTGCAATACCGAGACGCTGACGCATCCCGAGAGAATACGTACTTACCTTATCATGAATACGGCGATCCAGCCGCACCAGCTCCACCACTTCACGAATACGCTGTTCATCCACACCAGGCTGCATCCGGGCAAAATGCTCCAGATTCTCCCACCCTGTCAGGTAACTGTACACCTCCGGATTTTCCACAATAGAACCGATATACTGCAAGGCCTGCTCCGGATCACGGTTCACATTATGTCCACATACAGTTATAGTGCCCTCCGTAGGCTTGATCAGATCGACCAGCATACGGATGGTCGTTGTTTTTCCGGCTCCATTGGGACCAAGAAAGCCAAAAATTTCACCCGCACGTACGTCGAATGTTACATCGTGAATGATCATTTTTCGTCCGATACGCTTTTTGACGTGCTGAACAGAGAGAACGGTTTCGTTGTCGCTTCTGCTTCCGTCTGCACTGCCGAACTGATTGTCGGAATGATAGCCGGATGCTCCATCTGTGGCTGTCGAAGCCCTTGCTACATCGGTCTTGGTCTTGTCAGCAGATTGGATACCCATCACTTGTTCCCTCCCTTCTTCATATCAGCGGGTTGACTGCTCGTAGACTTTTGTCCATCCTCCGTATTGTCGCCTTCCTTGGCCGCTGCTACCGCAAACCCTTGAGCGATACGCTCAGCAATTGCCTGATAGCCCTGTCCGTTAGGATGAAAATGATCAGAGGATAAATAAACCGGCAAATTTTGCTGAAATAAATCGAAGGTTGGAATCAGCGTCATATTACTGTTTTGATTGGTAATCGCCATAGCGGCCAGATTCCATTCCGTCACGACGAGATTTCCCGGAATATTCATTTCCGGCAGGTCACTGAATGGATTATATAGTCCAACGTATATAATTTTAGCCTTCGGATTGATTTTTCCGACTTTTGTCAGCACTTTTTGCAAACGCTTGGCTGCATCAGGCAGAGCCTTACGCAAGCCATTAAGCGTAGGTGGCTCTTTACCAGTTTGGGCAGCTTGTGCCCCCTGAAACAAATCATTTCCGCCAATGGACACAATAATAACATTAGCCTTTTTCAACACATAAGCAACGCCAGGCTCATCCAGTTTTGTCAAAAGTCCTTGAGTCGTCAGCCCGTTAATGCCAAGGTTATTAATGAGCTGAGCCTTATGGCCTTCCTGATCATTTAACAAGGTTACCGACCGTCGTACAAAACCACTGCCCGAGTCATCGCCGGTTCCTTTTGCCAGCGAATCTCCTATGGCAGCTACCCTAAACTCCCCCACCTGAGTTGCAGCGGATGGCGCATTTTGTATTTGTGATGAACCCGAATTTACAGGTTTGGTGCTAGCGAGCGGCTCGGGAGCCGTAATACTTCGTACTGCGGCAATAAATCCGTACAATAATAGCAGTGTGGCGGCGATGGACACGGAACCGACAGACCGCCAAATCCATTTTGATGAATTCACTCGTGTTCCCTCCTGATCACTTGGTGAAATAAACATAAAGCTTCTCATATCATTTTGCAAATAAACTGTTCTGAGTGTTATGAAGCATACATGTAAAAAGAAAGCAGAAAGTTACATAAGTATGTTAAAAAGGATGGCATATAGCCATCCTTTTTATTACGCCTTTTTGGTTCGTACAGCTCATCCTTTACCTCTACATAGACGAAAAACTACTTGCTATCGGGTATAAAGCTTTTGATCCATTGTCTGAAGCTGCCCGGATTTCGGCTTTGGATCAATACCGTCCCCTCGCCGCGAAAACGGCATACAAGTGCTTCTCCGCTCGTTACACTGGACAACCAGCCTTTGGACGCTTTTTCAATTTTGTAATCCATATAGTCCGGCCATGCCACCAGATGAGCGTTATCAATAATACGCTCCTCTCCGGGTGCAACATAAATCGGATGAATGGCTCCGTAAGAGGACAAAAACACTGTTCCGCGACCGCTGATTTCAACGATAAAAATACCTTCGCCCGAGAACAATCCTTTCATCAGATTCTGCATTTTGGTGCTGACCTCAACGCCTTCCGTACACGCCAGGAAGCCATCCTTTTGCACCAAAAGTCTATACGTACCGTCCAATTCCACCGCTTGCACATCACCTATACTTGCCGGAGCAAGCAGCACTTCAGCTGACCCCCGAGATGCTCTCAGCTCCTGAAAAAAGAATTTCTCCCCGCTCAGCATCCGGCCTAAACCGCGCAACAATCCACCATCCACAGTCCCCTTTATATCCACGCTGGACGACATGGAAACCATAGCTCCCATCTCCGCTTTAATCGTTTCTCCGGGGTTCAACTGCACCTTGAGCATAGCAAAAGCACCTTCATGCACAATTTCGTAGCTCATTCGTTCACCTGACTTTCCCATAAGTTATTAGTATCAAAATAGCTTGGTGTTATCATACTATACTTGTAGCACTTATACCTGTTCTTGCATATAAGCAAAAGTAATAGGTAAGCGCACTATTCTATTAGAAGGGAAAACAACGTAAAAAAGCCCGCTGAACGTGTCAGCAGGCCCTTAAAATTAGCTTTAAATCGTCAGTATAATGGTATACATGAGAAACATAATGACGTTTGAAGCGCTTTTTATTATCGACTTTTAGTTACGTGTGAATTCCTGTACCCAATATCCATTGTAGTAAGCTACACCGATTTGTGTATATTCTGCCTTCAAAATATTTTCACGGTGTCCCTGACTGTTCATCCAGGCTTTCATAACCTCTTGCGGTGTTTGTTGTCCCATGGCAATATTTTCACCCGCATACGTATAAGTTACGCCGAATTTCTTCATCATATCAAACGGTGAGCCGTAGGTCGGGGATGTATGGGAAAAGTAATTGTTTGTACTCATATCCTTTGCCTTGGCCAAGGCCACTTCGGTAAGCTTCGCATTAGAAGCGAGTGGACTCAAACCTTTTTGGCTACGCTCGTTATTAACCAGCTTGACTACTTCTGCTGCAAATTGGGACTTGCTGAGCTGTGCAGCCGACCCAGCGGACTGACCCGCTCCTGAATTCGTATTTTGTGCTTTCGACTGTTTGTTCCCAGCAGGCTGTGAACCTTTTTGGTTAGCTGGCTTTGCTACTTGCTTGTCGGAAGAAGGATTCGTTGTCTTTGTCTTTGTCTTCGTCTTTGCTTTATCCTGTCCAGACAAATCCTGAATTACGGTCTTCGTAATCGTAGTCGTTCCGTTAGAGGTATTCACCTTATATCCGTTATCTTGGAACCATTGTTGTAGTTGGGCAGACAAATCGTCGGCTGGTGAAGCTGATGCCGGAACGATGAATCCTGCGGATAACATAGCGGTTAAACTTCCCATCACCAGTGTTTTTTTCAACATATTCTTCATTTCGTCATCTCCTTGTTGTATAATATCTTGTTGTGAACATGCCTGGTTACAACTTTGTAATCTTTACTCTAGCAGTATATCATGTTTCATAGCAGGATCAATGGTATAAAACTTGGAAAAAAATAGCCCCGCTCGGCAATAGCCTAAACGGGACTGATCTATGGGTTAATGAGGCTCTGAATATAATCCGGGCTTGTCAGGACTTTTATTTAAGCTTTTTGCTGAAACGGTAGCCTTGCTTTTCAAAGCCGATTCGGTTGTAGAATGCTTGGGCCTCTATTTGTTTGATGCGGTTATTCGCTCCGGTAATGAACAAATGGAAGCTTCCTTGCGCACTACCCCACTCCTCACCACAGGCCACCAGGCGCTTGCCGATGCCCTCGCCGCGATACTCCTTGCTCACGACCAGCATGGTGATTTGTACAGCAGGATCAGGATAAGCAAGGCTTTGAGCCCTATGCATGCCGATTACGCCGACAACACGACCATCCATTTCTGCGACCATCATATTCGCTTGATAGTCCTCCTGCGTAGTTCCCACAACTTCTTTCATCACACCACAAGTCATCGGATATCCGACTTCTCTTAGCAGTCCTGTTACGGCTTCGCAATCGCCAAGCTCTACGGAACGAATTGTCAGTACTGGAATCATCACATTGTTAGACATGATTTACCTCCACTTTCAGCATATTGGCAGCTTTTTTGGCCGTCTTCCGTGCTGTTTCCACATCTCCCGCAGCGCTAAGCGCTACAGCCATCCGGCGTCCCGGCTTGGTTTCAGGCTTCCCGAACACTCGCACCTGTGTCCGGGGTAGCAATAATGCATCATGCAGACCACCGATTACAAAATCTCGTGTAGCCCGTTCTGCCTTCAAGGTAGCCGAAGCCCCAGGGGTTAGCAGTGTGACCGACGGTATCGGAAATCCGAGAATGGCCCGCACATGAAGCGCAAATTCCGACAAATCCTGCGTAATCATCGTCACCATTCCCGTATCATGCGGACGGGGGGATACTTCACTGAATACGACGCCATCAGCCGTTAAAAACAGCTCAACGCCAAACAATCCGTAACCACCCAGTTCATCCGTAATCGTACGGGCAATGTCCTGCGCGTTCAAGAGCTGCTTGTCCGTCATGCCATGAGGCTGCCAAGATTCGACATAATCCCCATCCTTCTGAATATGACCAATCGGTGGGCAAAAAGTCGTACCCGATACTGATCTGACGGTCAATAACGTAATTTCACTCTCAAACGGAACAAAAGCCTCAACAATGACACGTGTTGTTTTGGCACGTGCGCCTTCCAGCGCCGTATTCCAACAGGATTCAGCGTCTTCGGGTGTCCGGCATACAGACTGCCCTTTCCCCGACGAACTCATCAAGGGCTTGACCACGCATGGCGTGCCCAGCTCATGAACCGCTGACCGCAATTGCTCAAAATCATCTGCAAAGCGGTAGGCGGCAGTCGGAATTTGCAACTTCTCAGCAGCAAGTCTGCGAATACCCTCCCGGTCCATCGTAAGACGGGCGGCCCGGGCCGTTGGAACTACGTGAAATCCCTCTTGCTCCAATTCTTCCAAAGCACCCGTAGCAATAGCTTCGATTTCAGGTACAATTATGTCGGGCTTTTCCTTGCGAATCAGTGCCTTCAACGCCTCAGCATCCTGCATATCCAAACAATGAGAACGATGGGCAACCTGCATTGCTGGGGCCAGTTCATAACGGTCTACAGCAATGCATTCCACGCCAAGCCGCTGAGCTTCAATAATGACTTCTTTTCCCAATTCGCCGCTACCCAGCAGCAGCATCTTTTTAGCCCCGGCAGAAAAAGGAGCACCCCACATCTTGAACTCTTCCCCCTCTGACGAAATTGCTCTGATCTCTTTTCATCTTTATTTTCAGGGTTTAGCTCCAAGATTGCAATAGCGCTCCGCATTTAAATTTACAAAAACCGCGATTTTTTGATCTTTTTTTTACAAAAATCTGAACTGTGCTTCCACCAGCCCCCGATAAATTCCATGTTTTTTCATCAATTGTTCATGATTCCCACTTTCTTGGATCTGCCCATGATCCAGCACGACGATATGATCGGCATTCCGGATCGTGGACAAACGGTGAGCAACCATGAAGGAGGTTCTGCCATCCAGCAGCACCTGAAGAGCCTCCTGAATTTTCAGCTCTGTTTCTGTATCTATACTCGCTGTGGCTTCATCCAAAATAAGAATTCGCGGATTAGCGAGCAATGCGCGGGCAAAGGATAACAGTTGGCGCTGGCCCATAGACAGCATACCGCCCCGCTCCTCGACCTCCGTTTCATAACCACCCGGCAAATGAACAATGAATTCATGAGCATTAACTGCCTTCGCAGCCGCTTCAATTTCCTCATCCGTTGCATCCAGACGACCGAATCGAATATTATCGCGAATCGTACCTGAAAAAATAAACGTATCCTGAAGTACGATGCTAATTTGACTACGCAAGCTCTCCACCGTTACATCACGCACATCATGGCCGTCAATCGTAAGTCGCCCTGATGTAATGTCATAAAACCGACTGAGCAGATTAATGATGGTGCTTTTACCAGATCCGGTATGCCCGACAAGCGCAATGGATTGACCCGCCTCGACAGAAAGATTAATGCCTTTAAGCGCCTGACGTCCCTTTTCATATTCAAATACAACTTCTTCAAAATGAATATCGCCGCGAATGGACGGCAGGTCTTTGGCTCCCGGCTTATTCGCAATATTCGGCTGTTCATCCATAAACTCAAAAATTCTTTCCGACGAAGCCATCGCAACTAGCAACTGGTTGTACATTTGCCCCAGTCGATTAATCGGGTCCCAAAAGTTCCCCACATAGTTGGCAAACGCAACCAGCAGACCTACCGTAAGTTGATCCGTCTGAATCAGATGCGCCCCGAACCAGAACAGCACAAGCGTGCCCAATCCTCCGGTAATATCAATAAGCGGGCCAAAAACCTGATTCATGGCGGAAGCTTTATCCCAAGACCGCTTGCTGGAGCTGTTCATGTTATCGAAATAAGCCATGTTTTCCTGCTCCTGCGTGTACGCCTGTGTCACACGGATACCCTGAATGGACTCATTCAGATGAGAGTTGATACGGGAATTCTTCATACGTACTTCCTGCCAGGCACGACGGATGCGCACACGCAGCTTGGTAGAGATCAAAAACATGATTGGAACAGTCACAATCACTGCCAGACCAAGTTTCCAGTTAATCAGTAGCAAAATGACAATGATCCCAGTGAGCTGTACGCAGTCAATCAGGACATTCACCGCACCATTCGTAAATAGATCCTGAAGTGAGTTGATGTCATTCGTAACGCGTACCAAGACAGAGCCAGCCGGTCTTTTATCAAAGAAGTTGAAGGAAAGCTTCTGAATATGCTTAAACAGATCCTCACGCAGATCGTAAATGACACGTTGACCGATAATATTGGTGAATTTAATGCGGTACGTGCTGGCTGCCCATTGAATTAAATATAGCAACAGCACAGCTCCGGTTATCAGCAGCAATAGCTTTACACTGGGCAGTGCAGGCCATGTGGGAGCAATCGCCTTGTCAATGGCCAGACTGATCAGATAGGGAACGGTCAGCTTGGTGATGGTACCGAGAATCATCATGACCAGAAGGATCGGTAGGATCTGCCGGGCATAAGGCTTCATGTATGCGAGCAACCGTTTGAATTCCGACCAGTTAAACGGTTTGTCGATGATATCATCATCCTGGTACACAAATCGCTCATTCATTGGTTTTTGAAGCGGTTTGGCTTTTTCAGCGGGTACATTCATGGTCTCACCTGCCTTTCGGATACACCGTCAGGAGTTTGGGCTATGTAGTCGGCATATTGAATATGATACACATCCTGATATGGACCTGGGATCGCAATGAGCTGTTCATGCGTTCCTCGCTGAACTATTCGCCCTTCCTCCAGCACTACAATTTCATTAGCATGACGAAGTGAAGAAATACGGTGAGCAATAATAAAGGTGGTCCGTCCCCGCATAACCTCTTGAAAACCGGTCTGGATTTCATGCTCCGTCTCCATGTCGACCGCGCTGGTCGCATCGTCAAGCACCAGAATTTTCGGATTTTTGAGTAAGGCCCGTGCGATGGCAATCCGTTGTTTTTGCCCACCGGACAGCCCCAGTCCCCGTTCACCGACGACAGTGTCATAACCCAATGGCAGCTCGGTAATAAATTCATGTGCCTGAGCCAGCTTGGATACGCGTATAATGTCATCCATGCTGACATGGCTTAGTCCATAGGCGATGTTGTTACGAATGGAGGATGAGAACAGGAACGTCTCCTGAAACACAGAAGAAATTTGAGCACGTAAATCACGGATTTTCAAATGGCGTATATCCGTTCCATCCAGCTTGATACTGCCTGCGTTCACATTATAAGCTCGCATGAGCAGTTGAATAATAGTGGATTTACCTGATCCCGTTCCGCCCAAAATACCGATAACCGATCCCGGGGGCGCATCCAGGTTGATGTCAACCACAGCGGGTAGCTTATTCCCGTAAGCAAAAGTGACATGTTCAAATGTAACATGGCCCTCTACCTCATCAGCATCAAGCATCAGCGCGTCAGCTTCATCAGTAACATCCACTGGTTGATTCAGAAGCTCCAAGACCCGTTCACCTGAAGCTTTGGACTGCGTATAGTTATTGATATGAAAGCCAATGTTCCAGATGGGACCGATAATGTACCAAATTAAGCTAAAAAAAGCGACAAGCTGACCCAGAGTCAGCGATTTTTCAATAACCAGATAGCCCCCCATGCCCAGCAGGAGAACCACACTGACAGAAGCAATCAGCTCCATGGCGGGGAAGAAACGACTCCACAGGGAAGCAGCTTGAATTTGATTACTTTTGTACTGCTCATTTCGCACTGAAAATTTTTCAACCTCATATGATTCGCGGGCAAAAGATTTGACGGTGCGCACACCTGTTATATTTTCCTGCACCGCTGTCGTCAAGGCGCTTAGTGCAAGCCGCATTTCCTGAAAGGTGGGGTGAATTCGGGATTCGAACTTAAACGTGACGAAGAGCAGCAGAGGCATGCTGATCATCGTAAAGAGGGTGAGCTGCCAGTTGATGTACAGCATCATCATAGATCCGAATACGACCATCAGTACGACATTGAGGAGTTGGGCAAAGCCAAACCCGATAAAGTTGCGAATCGCCTCCAGATCACCCGTCAAACGGGACATGAGATCGCCAGTTTTGGCAGTGTCATAATATCTGAAGGACAAAAATTGCAGCTTTTCATAACAAGCATTGCGGAGTCGGTAGGCCAGATAGTTACCCAGCCGTCCACCAAAAAATCCGTGTAAAAATTGCATAAAGCCTTTGACGATCACTACGCCCAGCACAGTTAGAGCCAGTGCCGGGACTTTCCCGAAGTCACCGGGGATGATAGCGTTATCAATTAGCCTTTGGAGCAGGTTTGGATACACCAGTCCCAGGGCCGTCGCTATCGCAAGGCATAGAATGGAAAGAAACAGATAATGTCTCCTCTCACGAAAAAAGCCCTGCAATTGCCTGAGCACATCCATGTCAAGTCCCTCCATTAGTTGCACGACGTTGTTATATGGCTTAGTGAAGTTTACCATTCGCATTCCAAGGCGGCAAAGAGGATAAGAGGCCGTTTTCAGGCAGGTTCGCAATTGGCGGGTGATTAGACAAATTAAATCGCTTCCTTATCATTGAATATGGCTAATTACTCGGTATTGCTTTCTTTTTGGAGTATGCGTAAAACACCGGGTTGTCCCGCAACCCGGTGTCCTGATGAAAGCTATGCTTGTGTGCATATTTATATACTTTATCTCAGAGATTCTTCCTTCTCCAAGGCGGCGATCCGGCTAGCAAGCTCTTCCCACACCTGTGGCTGCTCACCACCCGTAAGTGCATGCTCCATACCACGAATCGTCTCCAGCATCTGCTCCCGAAGCAGAGCCGTCTGCCACGTTTGTTCCTCCTGTACCAGCGTAATGTAAAAAGAGGATAGTTGTTCTCGCTGTTGCTCTACAGCTTCCCCGATTCGCTCGCGCAGCACCGGCTCCAGCTTGGTTTGCAGACCCGCGCGACCAGCTCCTTCAAAAAATAGCTTTGGATTTTTAAAGCTGTTCCAATATTCCTTCCAATGGATGGACTCCTGCAAGGAAATTTCAATCAGTTCCGGAACAGCCCACTCTCGGGGTTCAGGAGCCGTGCAATCCAGTCCTTCCAGTTGATGGTTCATATCCTCTACGCACCGTTGTACGGCCTTACGTACCAAGCCTTGTCCCGTTTTTTCCAGCCTGAGCGTGGTTGCCAGCAATTCCTGTGACAGCTCCAGTTCGATCAGGCGCATTAGTTCACGGCCACAGGATGCAAAGGCTGAGCGAAGATCGCCCACGCCTTCCCGCAGGACAGACGGATGAAACGCCTCCGCCATAAACTCTCCAGTCCGATAAGCAAGCCGTTGGCGTACGTGAAACAGCAGTTCATCGGTTTCCCCAGACAGCACGGCTGCACCGCTGCTGTCAGACAGACTCAAGAGGGTTTGCTCCAGTTCTTCGCGGATATGGGTTAATCGCTCCAACCGCCCTTCGCGTTCCTCCACGCTATATCTGGCATCGACGGCGTGTTGCTCTAACCGGCTCCGCAGCCGTGCCAGCTCCTGCATGGCGGACGCAATGGACAATCCGGCCAGTTCTTCGGCTGCGAATGCTGAAAAATCATTTTCAAACGCATCAAAACGTGAAGCCGCACGCAGCGAAGCCTCTCCCTGCTCGGCTGCTTCCAGCGCCAGCATACTGGACAGCGGATAAATACGCGGCTTACGAATCCCGTTTGCTTGCAGTTGCTCTTGCACATGCCGGGTCACGGATAGTAGCTCTTCTTCGGACGAAGCGAGGTCCGCTGCATTGACGATAAAAAAGGTCTGATCCAACGCCAACGTCTCTTTCACCCGACCCAATTGATTCAAAAATTGACGATCTCCCTGGGTAAACGCATGATTATAGTAGGTGACAAATACAAGAGCGTCCGCATGCTTCATATAATTGAAGGTTACGCCTGTGTGGCGCGCATTTACTGAATCCGCTCCGGGCGTATCCACCAGCACGATTCCCTGACGGGTCAAAGGGCAATCATAATAAAGGTCAATATGCTCTACAAAGCATGACTTATGCTCGGAGGCAACAAAGTCCCGATATTGCTCCAGATTTACTTGAAGCTGCTGGCCCAGCAAGCTTTCAGCTTCTGCCCACCCGGCTGCGGCGGCCTTCAAAAAGCTGTAATGGGGCCGTCCGGCAGGGTGAATACCTTCCGGCGACAACGCATGTACGGCATCCTGCCATCCCTCCACACCCGGTTCTCCCAGTCCTAGCAGACGGAACGAGTATTTAAGGTCTTCACGCAAAGCGTCCACGGATTTCATTTGGACGTCGGCTGTGGCATGGCGCTCCTGGCTTGCGGGCACCATAATCCGGTTAATCGCCGCTGTCGTCGGATGCGGCGATACGGGCAACACCGCCTCGCCCAGCAAAGCATTGGCGAAGCTGGACTTCCCGGCGCTGAACGCTCCGAACAGCGCCAGCGTGAACCGCCCGCCCTCCAGCGCAGCGGCGCGGGCGTGTAAATCCCGTACCACCGCCTGCATGGCAGGGTACGGACTCACTAATGCAGCGGCGGCCT